>JASLDA010000075.1 GCA_030151745.1 Chitinophagaceae bacterium
GGCCGCCGCTTTTTGAGCCGGGAAGGCTGTGCTCGTGAGACGCCGTCTGCCGGGTTTCGGTACGGCCGCGGCCGGTATCGGATCGGTTGCAGGAAGCTATCGCTTCAGCTCGCTCCATCGGTCCCCGGCGTTGTAGAGCAGCTGGTACTCATCGGCGGGGCGCTTCAGGATCAGCTCGTACCAATGCCCCTGGTCGCGCATGTCGACGCGGAAATCGGGCGTTTCATAGCTGTAGGCGCCGAAGTCCTTGTACCACCACCAGGTGCCCCATTGCAGGAGCGTCACTTTCACCGTGGAGTCATTGACGAACTGCGCCTCGGCGCCGTCCCCGATACCTGCCATATTGAAGGCAACCACGTCATGCGTCGGTTCCGACAGAGGAGGCGCAAACAGGGCGTCGTGCATATGGCGGAAATTTCCCGAAGGGAAGGCATTGATCATGGGGATGCCTTTGTAGGCATAGGGCAAGCTCAGTAAAAGGCGGGTCCGGCCGCCGGCCGGAGGCACGCTTTCCAGGAGCCGGTCCGATATCCTGGTTGCCGTTTGCCAATGCCGGGCGGTACGGAGGGAGAGCAGTGCGCAGGGCAGCAGCCAGATGGTCAAGGCAGCATAGCGGAGCCCGGGCCTGCGAATCCGGGTGAATGCGATAGCCAGCAAGGCGCCCAGCCAGGGCAGGGCTGCATACAGGTACCTGTTCCCATTCAGGTCGAAAAGCTCGTCCACGGGCATAGGAAGCGCCAGGATCAGCGCGCCGCAGAGGAAGAAGAGGCAAAGCAGGGCGAATCGGGCCGATTTCCGGCCCCCGAGGGATTTCCAGGCCAGGGTCAGCCAGCCCAGGAAGAGAGCGGCATAGCTCAGGGCCAGCACCCAGGGCTGCTCGCTCAGAGCATAGACCCCGCTCTTCAGCGCCTGCGGCCAGAAGCGGCCGAAGACCAGCAAATGGAACAGGTATTTTAATCCCTTCGAAAGATGCTCGAAGAATTTCGCCTGCAGCCCGCCGGCGGTGCCGTGGGAGAACCATTCGCCGTATAAGGCGTGGAAAAGCAGCAGATGCATCCCGAGGATGAGTGCCTGCGGCAGGACGAAGCGCAGCAGTGCACCGCGGCGGCGCGGATGGTCTCGGTATATCAGCAGGATGCTCAACAGGCTGAAAGCCGGGATCAGGTAGAACAGCTCCAGCGCGAAGGAACCCGCCAGCATCAGTGCCGCCGCGCCGAGCGCATAGCCGGCCTTTCCCCGCTGCATCCAGCCCGTCAGGCAGAGCAGGCAGCCGAGTAGGATGGCCATCCCCTGGAGATAGTGGAAACAGGCTTTCCAGATCAGCGGCTCGCCGAGATAGGGGTTGCTGCAGAACAGGATCGCGGCGATCCAGGCGATGCCGGGACCGCTCCTGATACGCAGCTGCCGGCTTGCCGCCAGCAGGAAGCGGAACAGCAACAGGCCGTTCAGGGCCTGCAGGCCGGTCATGACCAGGTGCCAGGCGAGACGGTTCGTTCCGAAGATCCGGTACAGGCCCAGGGTCGTGAGCTGAGTAAGCTGGTAGAGCGCGTGAATCGTGCTGCCCTTGCGGTTCAGGTAGTCTCCTGTGGACAGGCCGTGCAGGTCGCGTATCCAGTCTATGGAATCCGTGACGAAGCCCGCCCGCCAGGCAAGCCCGAACAGCGCGTTGACCAGCAGCCAGAGGATCAGGAACACGGGGAGCGGCCGGTTGCGGAAGGGCATAGTGCAGGTGCGGAAAGAGGCAATATTAGGCTTTGTAAAAACGCAGGCTTTCCCGCCGCTCCCGGGTGGCTTCCGGAAGCGCGGGGCAATATCGGGAAAGGCTCCCGGAATACCGCCGAAAAACCCCTCCGGGAGGGCCTGAAAGCCTTGCGGGACAGGGCTTTTTTCGTTATCTTTGTGTACTCCGCAAGGACTATTTATGGAGTTTTTCGCGAAGCGAACTCACAGAGAGTCTTTGCGGAGTACATATCAGCTAATTTATTTGAAAGCCCCGGTTCTGCGGGCTTCTCCCAGTGAATATGAGTACAGAAAACGAGGTTTTGTCGGCGCCGAGTACCGCGACCAATAACGGGTATGATGCCGGCTCCATTCAGGTGCTGGAAGGCCTGGAAGCGGTGCGTAAGCGCCCCGCGATGTATATCGGCGATATCAGCACTAAGGGCCTGCATCACCTGGTCTATGAAGTCGTTGACAACTCCATCGACGAGGCCCTCGCAGGGCATTGTAAAAATATCTTCGTCGGCATCCACGAGGACAATTCCATCTCCGTCGAGGACGACGGCCGCGGCATCCCGACGGGCATTCACCCCAAGGAGGGCGTCTCCGCCCTGCAGGTGGTCATGACCGTACTGCACGCCGGCGGTAAGTTCGACAAGGACTCCTACAAGGTTTCCGGCGGCCTGCACGGCGTGGGCGTGAGCTGCGTGAACGCGCTCTCCACCCACATGCATACCACCGTATTCCGCGAAGGCAGGATCTTCGAGCAGGAATACAGCTGCGGCGTGCCGCAGTATGCCGTCCGCGAGATCGGTGCCACGGAAAAGCGCGGTACCCGCCAGCATTTCTGGCCTGACAGCAGCATCTTCACCGTCACTACCTACAACCGCGAGACCCTGGCAGCCCGCCTGCGCGAGCTGGCCTTCCTCAACCGCGGCATCCGCATCGTTCTCACAGACCACCGCGAGCTGGTAGAGGAAACCGGCAAGCCCTTCGCTGAGGAGTTCCTTTCCGAAGGCGGCATCGCCGAATTCGTACAGATGCTGGACCTCAGCGGCAAGCGCGAGCCGCTGCTGCCGGAACCGATCTACATGGAGGGCTACGACAAACCTTCAAACGTGGCGGTGGAAGTGGCGATGAGCTACAATACCAGCTACAACGAGCATATCTTCTCGTATGTCAACAACATCAACACGATCGAAGGCGGCACGCACGTAGCAGGCTTCCGCACGGCGATCACCCGGGTGTTCAAGGCTTACGGAGACAAGAACAAGCTCTTCGAAAAGGCCAAGGTCGAGATCACCGGCGACGACTTCCGCGAAGGTCTTTCCGCGGTCATCTCCGTGAAGGTGCCCGAGCCGCAATTCGAAGGCCAGACCAAGACCAAGCTCGGCAACTCCGATGTGAGCGGGGTGGTGAATATCGCCGTGGCCCGCGTGCTGGAAGCATACCTGGAAGAAAATCCGAAGCAGGCCAAGCTCATCATCGACAAGGTGATCCTCGCCGCCCAGGCCCGCGCCGCGGCCCGCAAGGCCCGCGAGATGGTGCAGCGCAAGAGCGTGCTCTCCGGCGGCGGCATGCCCGGCAAGCTGGCCGACTGCTCCGATAAGGACCCCGAACGCTGCGAGCTCTACCTCGTGGAAGGGGACTCCGCCGGCGGTACCGCCAAGCAGGGCCGCGACCGGACTTTCCAGGCCATCCTGCCCCTGCGCGGCAAGATCCTGAACGTGGAAAAGGCCCAGGAACACAAGATCTACGAGAACGAGGAAATCAAGAATATGTACACCGCCCTGGGTGTGACCGTAGGTACGGCGGAAGATCCCAAGGCGCTGAACCTCACCAAGCTCCGCTATCACAAGATCATCATCATGACGGATGCCGACGTCGACGGCTCCCATATCGCAACGCTGATCCTGACCTTCTTCTTCCGGTACATGAAGGAGCTGATCGAGCAAGGCTACCTCTATCTCGCGCAGCCGCCGCTGTATCTCGTCAAGAAAGGAAAGGAGCAGATCTACGCATGGACCGAGGACAACCGCAAGGCTGCCGTTTCCAGGCTGGCGAACGGTCGCGAGGACAGCGTAACGATCCAGCGCTACAAGGGCCTGGGCGAAATGAACGCCGAGCAGCTCTGGAGCACGACGATGGATCCGGCCACGCGCACGCTCAAGCAGGTGACGATCGAAAGCGCCGCCAACGCGGACTCGGTGTTCGCAATGCTGATGGGCGATGAGGTGCCGCCGCGCCGCGAGTTCATCGAAAGCCACGCGAAGTATGCGCGGATCGATGCGTAGGCGGGATTTGTAATAGGCAATTAGCAGTTGCCTGGGAGCATAGTTGGCACTGAGATATAATTCGAACGGCCGGAGCGATCCGGCCGTTTTTTTGTACCCGCCAATATTTGCTAAAAAATTATTATAATTACGGTAGCAAACCGTTTTTTATGAATAAGTTGCTGCTCTTCCTCGCGGTATTATCAGGCATTCACGCTCATGCGCAAAGCAGTTACGATTCCGGCCAGCTGAGCCAATGGCAGCAGGAAGGTGACTGGGACCGGATTCTCATCGCAGCCCGCAGCGTCGAGCGGCCGGATCTCCGCCTGCTCAACGCTGCAGGCTTTGCCGCATACCAGACGGGAGACAGGCAGGAGGCGCAGCATTGGTTTGACGGCAGTCTCGCCCTGGACAGCGGCGGCCGCGGGGCACTTTACTATGCCGCGCTTATCCAGAGAGCGGAGGGGCACGAGCAAGCTGCCATACCCTTGCTGCAGCGCCTTTGCCGCCAGGCTCCTGACATCTCTGCCTACCAGCAGCTGCTCGGTGACTGCTATGCGGAAAGCGACCAGGTACCGGCGGCCGTCGACGCATACCGGCGCGCCTTCAGGCTGAGTTCCGGCTCGGTGCCGCTCGCGACCAAGCTCGCATCCGCGCTGCAGGCGGCAAAGCTCTACGACCAGGCAGATACCTTGCTTCGTTCCGCCATGCTGCGCCATCCCGGAACTCCGGCGATCATCAATGCTTCGATCCTGCTCGCCTATGCCCGCAAGCAGTATGCCCGCTGCGCGACGCTTTGCGACAGCCTGATCGCCACGGGGCGGATGAATTACCGGGCCTTGCAGAGCGGGCTTTATGCGGATATCGCAAGGACGGATTTCCGGCATGCGGTTATGATCGGGGATGTGCTCATCGCAATGGACGCCGTTACCGAAGAGGTATTGTATTACAAGGCCATTGCACATCAGAAGCTCGGAGAATGGAAGACCGCTGATACGCTGCTGCTGCAATGCGTCCGGAAGATCTTGAAACCCGAGCTTAAAGATGCTTATCTCGCGCTGGCCGAGGGGGCCGAAGCGCAGGGGAATTTCCTGAGGAGCAGATCCTGCTACGATACGGCATACTACCTGTTCAAAAATCCCGAAATCCTCTACCGGGCAGGCCGCATGCTGGAAGCACACGGAATGCAAGCCCAGGCCAGGCCCGTATATAAACGCTACCTGGCCTTGCCTCCCGGCAGGCAGGATACGGCCATCTCGAGGTATCTGAAGCAGCGCCTGGGATCGGGAGAATAGTGTCGTATCCGGCCGCGCCGCTTTCCAGGCAAACGAGGTGTCACCTTTTCGGGGAAGCGCGGTCCAGCAATTGCCGGTAGTATGCGTCCATATCCCGCACCAGCCGCTGATACGAGAACCGGCTGGCCACAGCCTCGCTGCCTGCGGCTGCAAATGCCACCCGGGTCCCGGGATCGTCCGTCAGCCTGAACAGAGCCGCTGCGAAGGCTTCGGCATCGCCGGGCGGGGTCACCAGGCCCGTCTGCCCGTTTGCGACCACGTCCGCTACGCCGCCTACCGCTGTGCTTACTACCGGGCGGCCCGCCGCCTGCGCCTCGATCAGGGACACCGGGGTGCCCTCATTGTGGGAGGTGAGTGCGACCAGGTCCAGCCCCGCCAGCACTTCGTCCATCTCCGTCTGCCAGGAAATGCAGATGGCCTGCGCATGCCTGTGTTCGTCCGGGTAGTAGGCATAGTCGATACCTGCAAGCCGGAACTCGGCTCCCATTGCCGGGCGCATATCCCCGTCCCCGACTACGACAAAGCGGAGCTTCTGCTTGCTCATGCCCGCCAGCTTCGCCGCCGCCGCTACGAAGAGCGCGTGATTTTTCACCGGGACGATCCGGCCCACGATACCGATCGCAATTTCATCGTCGGAGATATCGTAGCGATTCCGGAAAGCGGCCCGTTTCCGCTCCTGGTCCCGGGCGAAGCGGTCCAGGTCGAAGCCCAGGGGAATGATATTGATCTTTTCCTTCGGGCAGATCCGGTACACGTCGGCCAGCTCGTTGCGCTGCAGCTCCGAAATGGCTATTATGCCGGAAGACTTGCGCGCGAGATAACGCTCGATATTGATGAATGCCCGGGTCTTGAATTTTCCGAAATATGAGTGAAAGACATGGCCGTGAAAAGTATGCACGACCACCGGCACCTTGCAGGCCGAAGCCGCCAGGCGGCCGATGGCACCGCTTTTGGCGGCATGCGTATGCACGACATCCGGCTTGAATTCCCGAATCAGCGCCTTGATCTTATTATAGGCCTCCCGGTCGGCCCGGGGATCGATGGCCCGTTTCATCTCCGGCACCACCACGGGGGAAAGCCCGAGCCGCTCGGTAAGATGCGTCGCGTCCTGCTCATGATCGTCCTTGCCGCCGATCACCA
>JASLDA010000204.1 GCA_030151745.1 Chitinophagaceae bacterium
GAAGTGCACGCTGCTGTCGACGCGCGGGCTCAGGTTGTTGTCCACGCCGCCGAGGATATAGAGCAGCTTCCTGTCGCCGCCGCTGTAGCCGCCCTGCGCGCGGGCTACGAGCGTGATGTACCGGTACAGGGGCTGGTGCCATTGGGCGCTGAGCCCGGCCCCGGCCAGCGCCGACTCGCCGCCGGTGAAGGTCTTGAACACATCGGCCCGGGCTTTGGCCTGCCAGCCGCGGTACAGCCCCGAGACCGTCGGGCGCAGGTGCCTGGTTTCCGCCCAGGGATGCGCGCTGATCCAGAACTCGCCCAGGGCCGGGAACCCGAGGCTGTACTGGTTGGTGGCCAGAAATACGGTGCGGTCCTGGCGCGCAGCCAGGGTTCCCCCGACCGCGCTGTAGTACGACAGCGGGTAATGCAGCCCCAGCTCGTAGTAATGGGTCTTCACCTTCGCCGCGCTGGGGTAGGGCCGGCCTTCCTCGTCCACCCAGGCCCGGGCGGGATCGGGCCGGATGCTCTCCACGTTCCGGAAATACGCCAGCGACCAGTCCAGCCGCTTCGCGGTATTACCGTACCTGGCAAAGAACATGGAGCCTTCCGAGCCGGCCGGCAGGCGGTAGGCGAAGGTGAGGTGGTGGTGCTCGAACAGGTCGCTCAGCCCCGCGCTAGCCATGCCGCCGAGCTCGGGTACCTTGAAGCTGCCCTGGAAGGCCTGGTACGGCTGGAAGCGGTTTATGAAGTTGTCGTTGTTCACCTGGGTGGAGAAGTACGCGCTGTAGAGCTGCACGATATAGGGCCGGGCTTTCCGGGGCCGGAACTGATTGGCCGTGCTGTCTGCGGGAGCCGGGCCGGCCGTTGCCTGCGCGGCTTTGAATACGCCGTCCAGGAAGGAAGGCCCGGCGGCCGCGCGGGCGGCCCGCAGTACCGAGTCCTCGGCCCTGCGCCGGGCTTCGGCCCGGCGGTAGTCCTGCAGCCAGGGCCCGGCCGCGGTATCGGCCGGGGCGTCGCTATGCGCTGCCAGGATGCTGTCGATCGATTCCGTGCGCACGGAAAGGCTGTCGCCGTGCCGCTCGAAATACGCGAGGCGCCGCTCCGCGGGCAGGTACTCCCAGAGCCCGGCGGCGTCGCCGACGAAGCGGAGCCGCTGCAGGGCGGGCCCGGAGGCTGCGCTTTCCTGCGCCCCGTTCCCCTGCAGGTCCAGGACGGCTATGCGGCTTCGGCCGCCGGCCTCGGCCTGGAGAAGCAGGTGCCTGCCATCCAGCCATATGGGCCGGCTGAATCGGTTGCAGCCGGGAGTATCGGTGAGCAGGGGAACGATGCCGGCCGCCGTCCGGCGGTAGATGCCCTGGCGCAGCGGCAGGCTGTCCTGGCCCAGGGCCGTATCGCCCTTGCGCAGCGAGCTGAAATAGACCGGATCGGGGTTGCCGGCCGTCCCCGGTCCGAAGCAGGGCTCCCGGTCGTCCGGGGCGTCGTTGGTAAGGGCCTGGTAGCGGCCGCCGCGCTGGCCGTAGCGCACCAGGTCGCTTTGCCCCTGCATCCAGGCGCTGAGCAGCCAGGCCTCCCCGCCGAGCGGCAGGATGGTGGAGGCCCCGTCTATGAGCGGCAGCTCCGTGCCGGTGCCCGGCGCGGCGTCCAGGCCGAAGCGGCGGACGGTCAGGTTGCCCTTGCGGGGGTACGCCACCCGCAATACCTGGGCATTTTCCCAGTGGAGCAGGGGGTAGAAGTCGGCACGGTGATCGGCCAGCCAGGGCGGCAGGTCGTACTGCAGCACCTTCCGGGAACGGCCGCTCCCCGGCTCGCTGATGAAGACGGCGCGGCGATGCCCCGGCAGATCCAGCACTTCGGCCAGGAGCTGCCCCCCGGGCGCCAGCCGGCATTGCCGTAATTGCGTCCGGGCGGGCTTGCGGACCGGCAGGCGGAGGCGGCTTCCCGGGTTTGCCGAGGCGGAATCCAGCCCCGGGCCGGGGGACGAAGCCGCCGCGTACCGCAGCCGGTACCATTCGAAGCAGGCCGCATACAGGCTGTCGGGCCGGCGTTTGGTGACGAGGCGCAGGCCCCGCTCCAGGGATTTTCCCGTGCGCAGCTGCTCGAAGACGCGGCGCGGGGTGGTGGCGGAGTAGGCTTGCGAGAGGTAGTAGCAAAGGGCGGTTCCCCCGGACAGGGGATCCCGGTTCAGCATGGCATAGAAATCCCCGGGAGGATCCGCCCGGAACCGGTAGCGGAGCTGCTCGTCCTGCTGCAGGGACCAGCCCTGCGCGAACCATTGCTGGGCGCCTTCGGCGAACCAGGAGGGGACGGCTTCGCTCCCGGCGATGCCTTTTGCCTGTGCCGCCAGGGAGCGGCTGCGCAGGCCGGCCTCCCAGGCGCTGCGGACCAGCCCCAGGTAGAGCTGGGCTTCCAGGTCCTGGTAGCTCCCGTTGTAGCAGAGCACCGTCCGGCTGCCTTTGGACACGAAAGTGGGCAACTTCAGCGCCGCGGCGTCCCGGCTGCCGATGCTGCTCTGGTAGTACGCTTCCAGCGAGGGATAGATGATGAGCTGCGGGGCGGAGGCGGCCCCGCCGCCTCCCATGCGCCTGCCGACGACGGCCTGCGCGCCGGCCAGCCGGGCTGCGACGAAGGCCGGGAGGCTGTCCGCGCCCTGGGGATAGTAGATATGGCAGGCCGGGCTGTGAAAGGCCATCCAGCGGATGGGGCGGCGCTCGATCCGGTTCGTATAGCTCGCCAGGGCGGCGGTCGTCGTCTGGGCCCGGGCCGCCCCGGCCGGGATGCAGAAGATCAGGAGCAGCAGGCAGCTATGTAACAAGCGCGGCATCGGGGTAAGGTCGCCGTATCGGAGGTTGAAAGGTCTGATGCCAAAAGAACGACAAAATATACAGAGTCGGGCCCTGCGCGGCCGCGTACCGGGCGGGCGCCGGCCGCGGATTTTAAAAGTAGATATTCCGATTGTAATTTGGCCCGGCACTCCGAGCCGCGATCCTGCTATGCGCCTTTATTCCCGCTTCGCCAGCCTGCTGGTCCTGCTGGTCCTGCCCCTGGCCCTGCAGGCGCAGAACTGGGAGCCCGGGAGCAAGGCCCGGGCGAAGGCGTCCCGGGCAGCCTCGGGACTGCGGAAGTGGAAGGCGCACCTGCAGCAGTGGGGGCTCGACAGCAGCTACAACCGTTCGCTCTGCGCGGGGGCGAGGCTGAACAGCGATGGCTGGAGCGGGTCGCTGACCTATGGCCGCAGGAGCGGGCAGGGCAGCATGAGCCTGTGGCAGCTCCGCTTCTCGGAGGTGAAGCATGAGAAGGAAACCCGGCAGCAGGGCAGCAATGCCCAGTTTACCGGGCTCGGCTCCGGCACGCCGTATATTTTCGGGAAGCGGAACAATCTCTACCTGCTGCAGCTTGGGTACAGCCGCGGGCTGGAGCTGCTGCCGGCCGTCCTGGACGGCAATACCGGCATAGGCTTCCGGTACGGCGGCGGGCTGACGCTGGCCATGCTGAAGCCGTACTACCTGCAGCTGATCTACCCCGATTATTCGGTAAGCCCGGCTACGGCGCAGGTCCGGGAGGAGCCCTACGGCGATGCGAACGCGGAGCGCTTCCTGAACCCGAGCATGGTCCTGGGCCGGGGCCGCTGGAGCGAGGGACTGGACCGGATGCGCTATGTGCCGGGCCTGTACGGCGAATGCGCCGTGGTGATCACCCCCGGAGGGCGGAAGGCATTCGTGCAGACGATCAGCCTGGGCGCGCAGGGCATGCTATGCTCCGCCAGGCTGCCCCTGCTGGCGGAGCATGAGGGAGCCTGGTACCAGTTGCGGCTATTCGCCGGCCTGGACCTGGGAAAGAGATGGAAGAGATAGCAGGCAGCCTGCTCAGGCCTTCTTCACGAATTCCGACTTGAGCGCCATGGCCCCGAAGCCCTCGATCTTGCAGTCGATATTATGGTCGCTGTCCACCAGCCGGATGTTCCTGACCTTCGTCCCGGCCTTCACGCTCTGCGAGGAGCCCCTTACCGGGAGGTTCTTTATGGTCACCACCGTATCCCCGTCTTGAAGAATATTCCCATTGCAGTCCTTTACTATGAACGAGTCTTCGGCTGCGCCGCTTTCACCCGGGTTCCACTCGTGCCCGCATTCGGGGCATACAAGGAGGGCATCCATTTCATAGGTATAAGCCGATCTGCACAAGGGACAAGGAGAAAGTTCAGCCATTATCGGGCGTCTGGTGATTTGCCCGCAAAGGTAGAGCTTATGAAAGGCAAACACGGCGGCGCCACCGGAGGCGATGCTCCCGGGATTTCCTGTCGTGGTTCGACTCCGGTTCGCCCGAACCCGAACCTGCGCTCACCAGGACAGGAAAGGAAGTACCGGAACGCGGCGGGTTCCCGGCGCTTGCTTCGGGCGCAGCGGTTTCGAATTGGCGCTGGCATCACCAGCTTCGGTTAAGCGCAGCGCCCTCGCAATGCGCGTGAGGGGAAAAGGTGCGCGTAACGAGGGCTGGGAAAGAGCGCGGCCGGGCGGCCATACCCTGGACGGGAAAGACGCGCGTAACGAGGGCTGGGAAAAGAGCGCGGCCGGGCAGCCATACCCTGGACGGGAAAAGACGCGCATTGCGAGGGGCTGGGAAGAGAGCGGCCGGGCAGCTATAACCCTGGACGGGAAAAGACGCGCATTGCGAGGGGCTGTCCTGAAAAGGACCGGGGATCCTATGACGAATTACGGACCGGCGAGCCCCGAAGCAAGCGGCTGGGAGAACGAGATCTGGATACATCAGATGCTAAGTGCAGTTTCCCAAACTTTTTGTCATTCTGAAAAGAATCTTCCAGCTTAGAGCGAAGAAGACCCTTTACAGGGTGACAAAAAGTTGCTCTGCAGTACCAGCATATACGTCACCGCTTGCAATAGGTACATCAGAAGCTAAGTGCTGTTTCCTAAACTTTTTGTCATTCTGAAAGAATCTCTCGGTATGAGGTGGAAGACCCTTTATAGGGTGACAAAAAGTTGCTCTGAAGTACCAGCATATACAATGGGCGCATGTACAATATGCGTGCAAT
>JASLDA010000213.1 GCA_030151745.1 Chitinophagaceae bacterium
GAACCTGGCGCGGTGTTCATAGCCATGCCCGGGACAACGGTAGACGGCCATGACTTTATCGGGAAGGCGGTCGCCGCGCGGGTCGCTGCCGTAGTCTGCGAGCGGATGCCGGAGCAGCGGGATCCTGCCGTGTGCTATGTGCTCGTTCGGAGCTGCGCCTCCGCCGCCGGGTTGCTGGCCGATGCATTCTACGGCAATCCTTCCGCCTCGATGCAGGTCGTCGGCGTTACCGGAACCAACGGGAAAACGACTACGGCGACCCTGCTCTTCAACCTGTTCACTGCGCTGGGGCACCGCTGCGGACTGATCAGCACGGTGCAGAACCACATCGGCGGAACGGTCGAAGTCGCTACCCATACCACGCCGGACGCGATCTCCGTGCAGGCCTTGCTGGGACGGATGCGGGATGCAGGCTGCAGCCATGTGTTCATGGAAGTGAGCAGCCACGCCATCCACCAGCGCCGGATCGAAGGTATCCGCTTTGCCGGAGGCGTGTTTACGAACATTACCCACGACCATCTCGATTATCATAAAACCTTCGACGAATATATCCGCGTCAAGAAGCGGTTCTTCGACGAGCTGCCGGCCGAGGCGTTCGCGCTGACCAATCTTGACGATCGCCGCGGAAGCGTGATGCTGCAGAATACGGCAGCGAATAAAGCGGGATACAGCCTCCGCGAGCCGGCCACATTCAAGGGCAAGGTGCTGGAGAATAACCTGAGCGGGCTGATCCTGGACATAAACGGCCGGGAAGTTCATTGCCGGCTCATCGGCAGCTTCAACGCCTACAATCTCCTTGCCGTTTATGGCGCTGGGATCTTACTGGGAGTAAACCCCGATTCACTGCTGACGGCGCTCAGCGATCTGCAGGGAGCGGCCGGGCGCTTCGAGGTGTACCGCTCGCTGAAGGACGGGCTCCTGGGTATCGTGGACTACGCGCATACGCCGGATGCGCTGATCAATGTGCTGGCCACTATCAACCAGCTGCGCACCGGGAACCAGCAGGTGATAACCGTCATCGGCTGCGGCGGCGACCGCGATAAGGCAAAGCGTCCCATTATGGCGGAGGCGGCTGCCGAGCACAGCTCGAAGGCGATCCTGACCAGCGATAATCCGCGTTCCGAAAACCCCGAAGCCATCCTCGATGATATGGAAGCCGGTCTGAGCGGAAGCCAGCGGCGCAGGACCCTGCGCATTACGGACCGCCGCGAGGCGATCCGGACCGCCGTGACCCTCGCCCAGCCGGGCGATATCATCCTCGTAGCCGGTAAGGGGCACGAGACCTACCAGGAAATCGCCGGAGTGCGCCAGCATTTCGACGACCGTGAAATTCTAACGCAAATCTTTCAACAGCAGGATCGCTGATCCTTTGATACGAACGCTATGCTTTACTCCCTTTTTACCTGGTTGCGCGCGAATTACGGCTTCTTCGGAGCGGGAGTCTGGTATTATATCACGTTCCGCGCCGCGATGGCCGTCATCCTGAGCCTTGTGATCAGCACGCTCTTCGGCAAGCGCCTGATAAGCTTCCTGCACCACAAGCAGATCGGGGAGACGGTTCGCGACCTCGGCCTGGCCGGCGAGCAGCAAAAGCGCGGAACGCCGACGATGGGCGGCCTCATCATCATCGCGGCCATCCTGATTCCGACCCTCCTCTTCGCACGGGTTACCAATGTCTACATCGTCCTGATGGTCGTCAGCACGATCTGGCTGGGACTGGTGGGCTTCCTGGACGACTATATCAAGGTCTTCAGGAAAAACAAGGAAGGGCTTGCCGGCCGCTTCAAGATAGCCGGCCAGATCGGCCTCGGCGTCATCGTGGGCTCGGTGATGTATTACAACGACAACGTAGTTACCAGCCGCGAGATCTCCGGCGGCCAGCCGCGGATCTTCAACAGCACGGAACGCATCATCCGCTCGGACCTGCAGCGCAAGGACGAGAACGGGAAGACCCACCGTTACGAATGGGTGCAAAGCGCGGTCACGACCGTGCCGTTCACCAAGACGCACGAGCTTAGCTTCGGTAAGATCGGGGGCATCCTGGGAGAATCCAATCGTCACTGGCTCACGCCCCTGCTGTATATCCTATTCGTGACCCTGATCATCACCGCGGTGAGCAACGGCGCGAATATTACGGACGGTGTCGACGGCCTGGCTACGGGAGTTTCGGCCATCGCCGGCATTTGCCTGGGCGTGTTCGCCTATGTGTCGGGCAACTTCGTATTCGCCGGTTACCTCAACATCATGCATATCCCGAACCTCGGCGAGCTTTCGGTGTTCATCGGGGCGTTTGTCGGGGCCTGCGTCGGATTCCTCTGGTACAACGCATACCCGGCGCAGGTGTTCATGGGCGATACCGGGAGCCTCGCCCTCGGCGGGATCATCGCCTCGCTTGCAATCATCGTCCGCAAGGAGCTGCTGATCCCGATCATGTGCGGCATCTTCCTCGTCGAGCTGCTGAGCGTGATGATCCAGGTATCATACTTCAAGCATACCAAGCGCAAGTACGGAGAAGGCCGCAGGATCTTCCTGATGAGCCCGCTGCACCATCATTACCAGAAGTCGGGCTACCACGAGAGCAAGATCGTCGTACGCTTCTGGATCGTCGGTATCATCCTGAGCATCCTCAGCATCGTGACCCTGAAACTTCAATAATCTCTTACAACCAATACCTCATCGCAATGAACCAGGAACAAGCGGCCCAGATGAATGCAGCCGGCGGCAGCCGCGGCCTGCTTGTGATTCTCGGTGCCGGGGAAAGCGGGGTGGGAGCTGCGCTGCTGGGCAAGCAGCAGGGCTGGGATGTGTTCGTAAGCGACGGCGGGCAGCTGAAAGAGGTCTATAAAGCAGTGCTGGAAGATGCCGCGATCAGGTACGAGGAGGGCGGGCACGACCAGGAGCGCATTCTCGGCGCCCGCTGCGTGGTGAAGAGCCCGGGTATCCCCGAGAAAGCGCCGATCATGAAGGCGATCCGGGGGGCCGGCATCGAAGTATGCAGCGAGATCGAATTCGG
>JASLDA010000524.1 GCA_030151745.1 Chitinophagaceae bacterium
GGATTCTGAAGAGCCGAGATGGCCCACAACATCGGCCCAATTCCGCGCCGGATGTCAGGGTTGCCGCCGACGCTTGTCAGAAAAATTCCTACAGGGCTGCTGGCGCTGGCCACCCGAGGCACCGGCCAAAGCGCGGAAAAGGTCATGGAATCCCTGGCTTCTAGCACGCCGCCATGACGCTGCGGGCGGCGATCATGTCCGCGACACTCGGCCACAACGCCTTCTGCACCTCCACCATGAGCTCCTCGACACCGCCACCGCCTTCCCTCGACGCGTTGAACCGCCAGATCGCTGCGGCGCTGGCGCCCATCGAACCTGAGGGCCTGGACACGCGCGTCGCGGCGCTGGAGGCCAGCAACGCGGAGCTGATCGCGTCGATCGGAGAGCTGGTGGACAACATCGTCCAGCTCCGCAACGAAGACGTCCGCGCGCTCGACCAGCGCAGCCAGGAACAGGCCAAGAAGCTCGAAGAGCTCCAGGCCGCGCTCAACCTGGAGCGCAGCAGCCGCGACCTGGCCGAGGTGTCCCGCATGCATCCGAAAGAGCGCATCGTCGTCTTCGTCGGCGGCACCTATTTCGGCAACAACGTCAAGTACGCCTGGCTGGCCGCGCTGGCCCAGGCCGACGTCCTACGGGCCGAGTGCTGGTTCCTGCCGATGGATGCCAAACAGGCCGAACTGGTGGCGCGGACCGGTGGCCGCTGCTTCCCCGCCAACCCGGCCGACTGGACGGCCACGCACCTGCACACCGCGCTGGCGGCGGCCGTCGCCGTCATCGACGACCACCTGCTCAACAGCAACCCCTACGCCGCTGCGCTGCTGGCCGGCGCGCGCCAGGTACAGCTCTGGCACGGCATCTCGATCAAGGAGATCGGCTTTCGCAATCTTGCCGGGCTGGCGCGCATGTCACCGCACTTCGCGCGCGTGCTGCGCACCTGCGGCGAATTCCGCCAGCTCGTCGGCACTTCGGCGACGCAGGAGGCGGAGTTCCGGCGTTGGTTCGGCTTCCGCCACTACGCGCCCATCGGTTACCCGCGCAACGACGTGCTGCTGCGCGAACCCGCGCCGAGCGACCTGCTCAACGTGGACATGGACGTCTACCACCGTGCGGCGGGCTATCGCCAGCGCGGCAAGCGCGTCTATCTCTATGCGCCCACCTTCCGCGACAGCAATCACGGCTGGATGATGAACGCCGGCCTGCCCGAGCTGGCGGCGGGCATCGCGGCGGCAGGCGACCTGCTGGTCGTCAACCTGCACCCAGTGGAGCAGCCGCTGGTGCCGCAGTTGGCCCAGGCACTTCCGCAGGTCAGCTTCGTGCGCTCGCGCAGCGATGCCTACCCGCTGCTGCGCCAGGCCACGACGCTGATCACGGACTACTCGTCCATCATGTTCGACTACCTGCTGCTCGACCGCCCCATACTGCTGTTCCGCCCCGACCACGAGGCCTACACGACGCAGTCGCGTCAACTCTTCGATGCCAAGCTGTCCACACCGCCTGGACCCGTGGCCAGCACGGTGGGCGAGCTGCTGCGGCTCGTCAAGGCGCCCAAGGAAGCGCCCGGTGCCCGCGAGGCCCGCCACTCGTTGCGCGGCGCGCTGTTCGACCACCCGGACGGCCAGGCGGGCGAGCGCCTGCTGACGCTGATCGGCCACGAGCTCGATGCCGCGTTGGAGCCGCGCGCATGAAAGCCACGCCCACCACCGCCATCACCTACGGCACCTACGACCTGTTCCATATCGGCCACGTCAACTTGTTCCGCCGCATCAAGGAACGCTGGGACCGGCTGATCGTCGCCGTCTCCACCGACGAGTTCAACGCGTTGAAGGGCAAGATATCCGCCGTGCCCTTCACCGACCGCATCGAGCTGGTGCGCGCCTGTCGCTATGTCGATCTCGCCATTCCCGAGACCGGCTGGGCGCAGAAGCCCGACGACATCCGCCGCTACCACGTCGATGCTTTCGTGATGGGCGACGACTGGCAGGGAAAGTTCGACGACCTCAAGCCCCTGTGCGAGGTGGTCTATCTGCCGCGCACGCAGGGCGTTTCGAGCTCCCATCTCAAGGGCCACATCCGGGAGGGCCTCGTATGACCCCGGTCGGCGCCGACCTACCCGGCCTGCTGAGACGACTCCAGGCCGCGCTGGCATCACAGGACGCTGCCGCCGCAGCCGCGAGCCTGCAGGCGATTGGCCCCGAGCGACTCATCCAGGCGCCGACGCTGGTCGGCGCGGCGGCCCTCGGCGGCGTATCGCTCGCGCATGCGTTGATGCAGGCCCATGCACCGGCCGCCAACCTCGAGCAGCGCACCGAGGCACTGCGCCTCGCGCTGGCCGGGCTCATCGAAGCCGGGCCCAACGCCCCCGCCATGCAGGGTGAGCAGATTGCGCTCTGGCTGACCGATAGCTTCGGCCTCGACGGCGACCCGGCCACGCTGCTGGATCGCCTGCGCGTCGCCTTCCTGGCAGCACACGGCAGCATCGAGCAACTGCCGGAAGTACTCCGCCAATGCCTCAGCCTGCAGCAATGGGCGCCGGCGTTGCAGGCGCTGGAACGCACCCGTGCGGCGCTGGGCCCGGCGCTGCCGCGCGCCAGCTATGGGCTGGCGGGCCACTGCTTGCACCATCTGGGCCGCTACGAGGAGGCCAACCGCTGGGTAGAGGAAGGCCTGGGCGCCGATGCTCTGCTGCTGACTCCGCCCCCCGTGCGGACCGAGGTGGAGCTGCTGCGGCGCTGGGGTGGGCCCGGGCGCAAGCCGATGGTGAGCGTGCTGTGCCACACCTACAACCACGAGCGCTACATCGACACGACGATACAGGGCTTTCTGTCCCAGGACTGCGGCCACCCCTTTGAGATCGTCATTCACGACGACGCGTCCACCGACGGGACCGCCGAACGCATCCGCGACTGGCAGCGCCGCTATCCGACGTTGATCCGCCCCATCCTGCAGGCCGAGAACCAGATGTCCCGGGGCATCATGCGCCCCTTCCACCTGGCAATGGCGCAGGCGCGCGGCGACTTCGTCGCGCTTTGCGAAGGCGATGACTACTGGATCGACCCGCTCAAGCTGCAACGCCAGGTGTCCTTCCTGATCGACAACCCCGAGTACTCCTGCTCGGTGCACAACTATCACCTGCTGGACGAGGCCACGCTGCAGGTGCGGCCTTGGTCATCCGTCGGGCGCGACTTCGTCGTCACGCAAGAGCAGATGCGTTCGAACCAGATGCTGCTCTGGATGCTGACTATGGTTTTCCGCAACAGCTTTGTCGAGCTGCCGCCCGAGCATGAACTCACTGCCTTTGGCGACCAGTTGTTGGTGTCCTACTTGGGCACGCAGGGGCCCTGCGCCTACCTGGAAACGATGCTGGCTGCAGTGCGGCGCGTGAACCCCTACAGCTCCTGGATGCCCCTGCCAGACGCCGAGAAGGAGCGTCGTCGCGTACAGACCTGGATCGCCAATGAGACGATGCAGCGGCGCCTGGGCCACCCGCAGTCCGCCGACGAGTTGCAGGCCCGCGTCGCGGCCTCCTCGCTTGACCCGGCCGCCAAGGAGGCGCTGTACGACAAGGCCCGGCAATGGCAAGCAACGGTGACCGCATGAACCCCAAGCACCACATCCAGATGCCCGTGGAGCGCCTCAACGCGCTACTGGAAGCGCAGCAGCATGTTGGCACTTCGATCGCCTTCGACGTGCTGCAGGAGCTTGGCTTCTTCATTGTCCGCGGCGCATTGCCGGCCGAAACCTGCGCCCGCTACAAGGGCGAATACGACCGCTACAAGGCCAGCAAGGACTTCGACCGCACGCCCTTCCACCTGACCGAGGTCAAGGTGGCCTTGAATCATCCTCTGGCCGGCATCCTGCAGGAACCTGCCTTCCTGGCACTGGCAGCGCAGTTCTTCGGCGGCAACGTCGGGCTGTGCAACATCCGCATCGTGAAGAAGGACGCAACTGATGTCGCACCCGTCTTCCTGCACCAGGACATTGCCTACCAGCACGGATCGTTCGACCGCTATTCGCTGTTCGTACCGCTGACCGAATGCAATCTGGCCAATGGCGGCCTGACCTTCATCCCGGGCACGCACAAGTTCGGCTACCTTGGCGACGTGGGCGGCCTGCGCGACGTGGCACCGGCGGCACTGCTGCGGCCGACGCCGTCGGTGGCGCCAGGCGACGTGATCGTCATGGATTCGGCGCTGTGGCACCGCTCCGGCCCGAACGAGACCCAAGCGGAGCGCGTCTACTACGACCTGCACATCAACCACGCGGACGACTGCGCCACCCAGCGAACACTCTGCGGCACACGTGAGGATGCCTGGGCGATCAGCTACGACCCCGACTTCCTGTTCGAGAGTTCGCGCACGCAGCGACTGCGCGCGCTGTACCAGCAGATCGAAGCGCTGAAGGCCCAGTCCGCGAACTGACCCGCACCGCCAAGGAACCCCGATGTCCGCCCCCGCCCCGATCTACGTCACCCAGCCCGACCTGCCGCTGCTCGACGACTTCTTGCCCTATCTGCGCCAGATCTGGGACAGCCGCGTACTGACCAACAGCGGCAGCTTCCACCAGCGCTTCGAGGCCGCGCTGGCCGAGTACCTCGGCGTGCCCCACGTCTCGCTGTTCACGAACGGCACGCTCGCGCTGGTGACGGCGCTGCAGTCGCTGCGCATAGCCGGCGAGGTCATCACGACGCCCTACTCCTTCGTCGCCACCGCGCATTCGCTGATGTGGAACGGCATCAAGCCGGTGTTCGCCGACATCGACCCGGTGACGCTGAACCTCGACCCGGCCCGGATTGAGGCGCTGATCACGCCGCAGACCACCGCCATCATGCCGGTGCACTGCTACGGCACGCCATGCGACGTAGACGCCATTCAGCGCATCGCTGACGACTACAACCTCAAGGTGATCTACGACGCCGCCCACGCCTTCGGCATCCGCAGCGCGGGCGGCGGCAGCGTGCTGCAGCACGGCGACCTGTCGGTGCTGAGCTTCCACGCCACCAAGGTGTTCAACACCTTTGAGGGCGGCGCGATCGTCAGCCCCGACGCGCGCAGCAAACAGCGCATCGACCATCTGAAGAACTTCGGCTTCGTCAGCGAAACCACCGTCGTCGCCACAGGCATCAACGGCAAGATGAGCGAGTTCAACGCGGCACTGGGCCTGCTGCAGTTGCAGCACGTGGGCCGCGCGATCGAGCGCCGCGCCGCCGTGGAGCAGCGCTATCGCGAGCAACTGGCCGGCGTGCCCGGCTTATCCCTGCTGGCGCCGCCGACCGGCGTGACCCGCAATCACTCCTACTTCCCAATCATGGTGGGGCCGGGCTTCCCGCTCTCTCGCGACGCGCTGTACCAGCGGCTGCGCGACGCCGGCATCATGGTGCGCCGCTACTTCTACCCGCTGATCTCGGAGTTCTCGATGTACCGCGGCCTGCCTTCGGCGCGCCCTGACCTTCTGCCGGTAGCGCACGAGGCGGCGCGCCAGGTGCTGTGCCTGCCAATCTACCCGGCGCTGACCGAAACCGACCAGGATCGGGTCATCGACCTGGTGCGGGGTTGAGGCAGACCAGCCATGACGCGCACCCGCATTGCGTGCTCAGCGCGGCGCCACCAGCACCGCATGCAGCCGCGCGAAGAAACCGGCGTATGGCCCCAGCTGCGACGCGCGTGCCAGCCGCCGGGGGTCGCCACATGCCGCAATGAGGCCGGGTACTTGCGGATAGCCAAACGCGCTGCCCTCCAGGGCCACGGCCATGGGCTGCACTTGACCGGCCAGGATTCCCGGCAGTTGCGATTCGAACAGCCGCTGGCAGGTCGCCAGGGACTGGCGCAGCACATCGGCAAAGTCATCTTCCGCGCCGATGCCGAATTCCAGTTGCGCCACCACCGGGCCGGCATCGACCTGCTGCCCGGGCAGCAGTTCGTGCAGCGTGGCCCCATAGCGCGCTTCGCCGCGGCAGAGTGCCGCAAAGATGCAGACCTCGGCGAGCCCCCGGTAGCGCTGCACCATCCCGTTATGGATGTTGAAGAAGCGCGGGCCGCTGCGCAGCAGCTCATCCGTCAGCAGGTGGCCGTTGTTGATCGAAAACACGACGCCGTCCGCCACGCCACCCAGCCGATCGGGCAGCTCGGCATTGGGCTGCTCACCTGCCAGCACCGTCACACCACGCTTGCCGAGCCGCGTGCCCGCCGCGTCGCCGGGCGGGCAATACACACCATCCACCGCGTGGCCGGCGCGCAGCGCAAAGTCGACCGCCTGGTAAAGCAAAGCGCCGGAACCGATGAAGAACATGTCGCAGCCCCTGTGACGGGCGTAGCCGGGTTGCGCCCATTTTCCGATTGAACTCCGTTTGAAAGCCTCACACGACATGCAGAGCCATGTTCTTGACTACTTCGAGACCGGCGCGCTGGCCTCGCACCCCGGCAAGGTGGCGCTTGTTGATGGCGACGCTCGCTACACCTTCGCCCAACTGGCACTACGGGCCAAAAACTTCGCCGCCACCATCTTGGCGCGCTCCGCCGCGCTGAATCGGCCGGTGGCGGTCTTCTTGCCCAAGTGCGCGCAGACTGTGGCCGCCGACCTCGGCATCGTCTACAGCGGCAACTGCTATGCCAACCTCGACGTCAAGTCGCCGCCAGAGCGGCTCAAGGCCATCCTAAACAACCTCGGGGCCGAACTGGTCATCACCAGCGCGCCACTGGCGCCGCTGCTAGCCGATGCTGGTGTTGCCCCCGAGCACCTACTGCTGGCCGAAGACGTGGCCACCGACGTGCCGCGCTGGGACGCCGCCGTGCTGGAAGCTCGGCGAACCCAGGTGATCGACACCGACCCGCTTTGCATCATCCACACCTCTGGCTCGACCGGTGTGCCCAAGGGCGTGGCCCTGAA
This sequence comes from Chitinophagaceae bacterium, assembly GCA_030151745.1. GTDB lineage: Bacteria > Bacteroidota > Bacteroidia > Chitinophagales > Chitinophagaceae > UBA1952. The sequence goes on from JASLDA010000524.1 coordinate 6,883, forward strand.
CCACAAGTCCACCATCGACTTCATGGATTGGGCCTTCGAGCGCCTCGGGCTGGGCGGCGGGGACACCATCGGCAGCCTCTCGCCGCTCTACTTCGACATCTACACGCTGGAGCTCTGGTACAGCCTCGCCAAGGGTGCGACGCTGGTGCTGCTGCCTGAGCAGCACGCGGCCTTCCCGGCGCAGTTGCTGGCACTGATGGCACAGGAGTCCGTCAGCTTCATCTTCTGGGTGCCGACCATCATGGTCAACATCGCCAACCAGGGCCTGCTGGAGAAGATCCCGCAGCCGGCGCTGCGCAAGGTGCTGTTCGCGGGCGAGGTGTTCCCAACCAAGCCGCTGAACCACTGGCGTCGCCAGTTGCCGCAGGCGATGTTCGTCAACCTGTACGGTCCGATCGAGATCACGGTGGACTGCACCTATTTCATCGTAGACCGCGACATGGCCGACGACGAGAAGCTGCCCATCGGCTTCCCCTGCCGCAATACCGACGTGCTGATCGTCAACGAGCACAACGGCCCGGCGCAGGTCAACGAGCACGGCGAGCTGTGCGTACGCGGCTCCTCGCTCGCGCTGGGCTACTGGAACAACCCCGAGCGCACCGCGCAGGCCTTTGTGCAGAACCCGCTGCACGCGCACTACCCGGAGCTGGTCTACCGCACCGGCGACCTGGTCTACCGCAACGAGCGTGGCGAGATCATGTTCGTCGGCCGCAAGGACTACCAGATCAAGCACCAGGGCTACCGCATCGAGTTGGGCGAGATCGAGCACGCCGCGCTGCAACTGCCCGGCGTGCGCCACGCCTGCGTGGTCTACGACGCCCCCAACAAGGCCATCGTGCTGTACTTCGAGTCGGCGCACGACATCGCTGCTGCCGACATCCGCCGCCAGCTTGGCCGGCACCTGCCGAAGTACATGCTTCCCACCGTCATCGAGCGCGTCGCCCTCATGCCGCGCAACCCGAACGGCAAGATCGACCGCCTGGCGCTGTCGGCCGGCCGTGCGGCCCCAACCTGAAGCCATCGCCATGCCCCTACTGATCGACATCCTGCGCGGCATCCGCCCCGAATCCGACTTCGCACAATCCACCGACTTCCTGACGGACGGCCTGCTGGACTCCTTTGACATGGTGGCGCTGGTATCCGGCCTAGACGAGGCCTACGGCATCTCCATCGACGGCCTGGACATCGTGCCGGAGCATTTCAGGAGCGCCGAGACCATCGCGGCGCTCCTGAGGAAATACGGGGTGCAGTGATGGAGCTGAGCTTCCAAGGCAAGCGCATCGCGGGGCTGCTGACCGTCGTGCCCCGGCACGAGCAATCTTTCGTTGACGACATGAAGGGCTTCAACTTCCCCGAGGCGCGCTCGCGCAAGCTGATGGAGGTTATGGGCTACGACCGGCACCGGCTGGTCGATGGTGAGGTGTGCGTGTCCGACCTCGCGGTAGCCGGGCTGGAGCACCTGTTCGCCCAAGGTGCGCTGGGCCGCGACGACTTCGATGCGCTGATCCTGGTGACACAAACGCCGGACTACCTGATGCCGCCCACGAGCAATGTCATCCAGGGGCGCCTACAGCTCAAGCAGGATCTGTTCTGCATGGACATTAACCAGGGCTGCGCCGGCTTCGTCGTCGGCCTGGTGCAGGCCTTCCTGCTGCTGGAACAACCCGCCATCAGCAGGGTGGTGCTGGTGAACGCCGACGTCATCAGCCGCAAGACCTCGTCCCAGGACCGCAACAGCTATCCGCTGATCGGCGACGCCGCGTCGATCACCGTCGTCGAGCGCGACGAATCAGCCGGCACCATCCACGCCAACATAAAAATGGACGGCCAGCGGCGCGAAGCGCTGATGATCCCAGCCGGCGGACTGCGGCTGCCGCATTCGCCGCAGACCGCGGCGCTGGAGGACGTCGGCGACGGCAACCTGCGCGCGCCGGACCATCTGCGCATGGACGGCTCGGCTGTGTTCAACTTCGTGCAGGTCGAGATACCGCCCATGATCACGGGCCTTCTGGCGCAGGCGGACATCGAGGCTGGTGCCGTGGACTGGTTTCTGTTCCACCAGCCCAACCGCTTCATGCTGCAGAAACTGGCCGACAAGATCGGTATCCCGCATGGCAAGGTACCGATGAACGTGGTCGAGAAGTATGGCAACAGCAGCGGCGTAACCATCCCGATGGCCATCGTCGAGAACCTGCGAGGTACGCTGCCGACGCAAGGCTTCCAGGTCTGCCTGGCGGGCTTCGGCGTGGGCCTGACCTGGGGTTCGATGCTGGTGCGTTTGGGCCCACTACGGTTCTGCGAGATGCTTGAATACGGCCCCAACGAATCAATCCCTTAGAAAGACAGAGACTGGACGATGGACAAGTTTTACGAACACCTGGGCGAACTGCTCGAAGTGGACGCAATCGACCCGGCGCAGCCGCTGGACAGCTACGAGAACTGGGACTCGCTCACCGTCATTTCCTTCATCGCCTCGCTCGACTCGGATTACGGCATCAACATGACGGCCAAGGACCTCGCGGCATTCGCCACCGCCGCCGACCTGTTCACCGAAGTCCAGCGCCGGAAAACCAAGTAGGCATGCCCGGCCCCTTCGACCTGTCTGGGCGCCGCATCCTGGTGAGCGGCGCCGCATCCGGCATCGGTGCTGCGACCTGCGCCCGCGTGGCCGCCTTGGGTGCTCGGGTGCTGGCATTCGACCGCGACGAGGCCGGCCTGGCCGCACTGCTGGCCCAACTGCCCGGCGCTGGGCACGCTTCGCACGTCATGGACTTGCGCGAGGTCGAGGCCATCCCGGCAGCGATGGCTGCGTGCGCGGAACAGGGCGGCCCGCTGGACGGCCTGGTGCATGCCGCAGGTGTCTCTTCGGTGTCGCCCACTCGCCTGCTGTCGCCCAAGAACTACCGCGACGTGCTGGCCGTCAACACCGAGGCGGCGCTGGCGCTGCTGCGCGGCTTCCAGCACCGCAAGGTCTGCACCGAAGCTGGCGGCTCGGTGGTGCTGATCGCGTCCGTGATGGCGCTGGTGGGGTCGGTGGGCGCCAGCGCCTACTCGATGTCGAAGGCGGCATTGACCGGTCTGGCCAAGTCCGCCGCACTGGAGTTCGCGCCGCGCCGCATCCGCATCAACTGCGTCGCGCCCGGTTTCGTGAAGACGCGGATGTACGACCAGGTGGCGTCGTCCTGGGATCCTGCGCAGCGCGAGCAGATCGAACGCGCCCACCCGCTGGGCCTGGGCGAGCCGGACGACGTGGCCAACGCCATCGCATTCCTGCTGGCCGACGCCAGCCGCTGGATCACCGGCAGCACGCTGGTGTGCGACGGCGGCTACACGGCGGTCTGAACTTTCCAAAGCCATGACCTCAGAAACCTGCACGCTGGTGACCGGCGCGTCCTCCGGCCTGGGCCGCGAAACGGCCGTCCGCCTATCCCGGCTCGGCCCCCTGCTGCTGCACGGCCGTGCCCTTGCGCGCCTGGAAGAGACCCGCGCGCTGTGCACCGACCCCGAACGGCACCACCTGTGGCTGCATGACCTCGCGGACATCGGCACTCTTGAGGAGAGCCTGCGCCAGACGTTGGTCGGGCAGGCGCTGCAGGTGGCGCGCTTCGTGCACTGCGCGGGCGTGCTGCAGGTCGGCCCGCTGCGCCTGCTCGAACGCGTGGCCATCGAGCGCACGATGAACGTCAACTGCCTGTCGGCCGTGGAGATCACCCGCCTGCTGGTGCGCAAGTCGGTCAATGCCAAGGCGCTGAGCGGCGTGGTGTTCGTCTCAAGCACCGCCAGCCAGTTCGGCGCCAAGGGTTTCAGCATCTACTGCGCCAGCAAGAGCGCCCTGGACGGCTATATGCGCGCACTGGCCGTCGAGCTGGCGCCGTCGGTGCGAGTCAACGCGGTACTGCCGGGCGCCGTACGCACCGCCATGACCGAACATATGTTCAGCGACCCCGACGTGGCTGCGCGCATGCAGCGGGACTACCCGCTGGGCGTGGGCGAGCCGTCCGACATCGCCGCAGCCGTGGAATTCCTGCTCTCCGACCAAGCGCGCTGGATCACCGGCCAGCAACTGGTGGTCGATGGCGGCCGCACAGTCAACATCAGCGGCTGAACCTCGTGGTGCTATCCAATCTCGTCATCATCAACGCTGGCGCCTTCGGGCGCGAAGTCCACGTATGGGCCCGGCAGGCGATCCAGGCCGGTGCGCCCTGGCGCATCAAGGGCTTCCTGGACAGCCGCCATGACGTGCTCGACGGCTTCGCCCCCGGCTCACCCATCCTGGCCGCACCGGAGGACTACGAGCCCGCGCCGGGCGATGTCTTCCTGTGCGCCGTGGGCGACCCGCAGCACAAGCGCAAGTACGCGACGCTGCTGGAGGAACGCGGCGCGGTATTCACGTCGCTGATCCACCCGACCGCGCTGATCGGCCACAACGTGCGCATCGCGCCGGGCGCGATCATTTGCCCCATGACACAACTGTCCTGCGACATCGAGCTGGGCCGCCATGTCACGTTCGGCACGCTCAGCTCCGGCGCGCACGATGTGCGCATCGGCAGCTACAGCCAGGTCTGCGGCGGCTGCCAGATCAACGGCCACGCCACGCTGGGCGAGGGGGTTTTCCTTGGGGCCAACGTCACGGTGCTGCCGAATGCAAGGGTGGAAGACTGGGCCTACGCGGGCGCCGGCAGCGTCGTCCTGAAGCGCGTCAAGGCTCGTACAAAGGTTTTCGGCAATCCCGCCGTGAACATCGGAGAGGTGGGCCCCGCCGATTGAAGTGGCAGCGCGACTACATTAAGCCGAACGGCAGGACGATCTTCCTCACGTTCAGCGCGGACAGGCGCTTTACGATGGGCCGGTTGGCCTGCGGTGCGGTCACCAACATGACGGCCTGGCTCAAATCGTCGATCCGCTCAGTCCCCGCGATCATCGGGCGGATCAGTGGCATGAACTTGCCCTGCTTGTACGGCGTGTCGTCAATGATGTAGCGAAGCATCGAAAAATCCGTCTCCGCAAAATAGGCCAGCAGCGAGGTGATGTCCGAAGCGCCGAATCCGAAGCACGGGCTTTCGGCGAAGTTCTCCTTAAGGAAGCGCATCGTCAAACGCAACGCGTCCTTGAAGTAGCGGTATTTCGCATCGAACTCGAGCAGCAAGGCGGCCGGGTCGGCACAGTCCACCGCGAAGGGCTCGGCCGCAGCCGACTTGTTCCACATCTGCAGCAGGTAGCCGGCCGTCTGCGAGTTGTTGAGTTCGCTGTATTCCAGGGCCATGCCATTGGCCCCCATCAGATTGAGCATGGACCGCACTGAAAAATAGTTCAGGTGCTCATGAATGATGTTGTGGAACGAGAGATTCTCGACCAGCAGCTCCAGACTCGGCACGCAGATCAGGTAGGACGAGCCTGCGCCAATCCTGGCGTTTAGGTCGGCCAGCACGCTGTTCAGCGCAGGGATGTGCTCGAAGACCTGGTCCGCAACCACCAGATCCGGCAGCGCCGGATCGAAATGCGGGATCTCGACGTCCTGGGAATAGCCGTTGATGAAGGTCACGCCCTCGACCGGCTCGGCCAGCGGCACGGGGTCGATGCCGATCCAGTGACGGGCCTTGATGCCCCCCACCCGGAATGCCCGCATGAGCGAAAGATTGTTGCAGCCGATTTCGATGACGCGGTTGTACTGCTTGCCCTCGGCGAACTCCGCCGCCCGGCTCAGCAGCCAACGCTGACGGGCGGTGACACCGACGCTACCGCTCGCATAGTCGTATTCCGGCGTATAGATACGAGACAAGGGGAATTCGGAAACTGCCTGCAGGTGCGAGCAGTCCTTGCAGGCATGCAGGGTGAAGTCCGCCAGATAACCGCTCCAGGAAGGCGACTTCAGGTAACGGGAGTTGAGCGGAAAATCGGGAAGATGCAGGACCTCGCGCAGGTCGGCGCTTCCACAGACATTGCATGCGTTCGGAGCATGCCTCGCAACGGCGTCTTCAATCATGTTGGGTCAGTTGATGAAGCGGAATTTCAATTCGCTGTCGGCCGTCGATTTCGCCTTGTTGCACTGGCCGATCGCGTTGTAGTGGATCGGGAAGAGATCGCGCCCGGGTGTTTCCAGGCTTTCGATCTGCACGTTGTCGAAGTCGCGCAGCAGCACCTTGAAGCCGTGTTCGGTGAAGCGCCAGCAGTCCGGGATCGGCCCGTGGATGCGCCAGTTCAG
>JASLDA010000239.1 GCA_030151745.1 Chitinophagaceae bacterium
CAACCTGATGGCGATCCTGGACGAAAACAACAATGCGACCTTCTACGAGTATGATGCCCGGAACCGGCTTGTGCGCCTGAAGAAAGAGACCGATAAGGGAGTTATCACGATAACGGAGAATATTAAAAATATCGTAAAGAAATAGGCCATGCGTGTTTGTATCATCGCTGTGCTCCTGGTGCTGGCTGTTAAGGGGCCGGTCCTGGCCGTAAGCAGCTCCGAGGCTGCCTACACTCAATTTCTGCAATTGACCAGGATGTTCGGCGGCAGCAATCCCTTCTCCTGCAGCGCCATCGTGGAAGTCAAATACAAGTCGAATGCGACCCGTCCCATTTGCGATACCTCAAGACTTATTTACAGGGACCGGTCGACTTATTACCGGTCCCGGATCGTGGAGCGGGTAGAAGGGCGAGAAGGAGAGCTCGTCATCAATCACGAGCTGAAAACCGTCAACTACCATATTTCGGACAGTGTCAAGCAGGCTGCGCAGCGGGAACTTAAAATCAAGCCCAATCCCGAGATCGAGAGCATGCTGGAGGCAGACATCGAAGGGACGGATCTCGCTTCGTTCAAGAAATTCCTGACCGAGCAATGTATTGCGAGCTGGGATACGAAGGAGGGCCTGGAGGAAATCACGTTTACGCCCAAGAATCCAAATCAGGCGACGCTGTTGTCCGTAAAGATCAAGTTCAGCGACGCCAAGGTCCGGTACTACGAGTACACCGTGCGCGATGTATATGCTACCGACTACTACGGCAACAGTCAATTCCGGGTTATCAGGACGATTTATCGAGACTTCAACTACGACGGTATTCCCCAAATCCCTGTCCGTTTTTCTGACCTGCTGCAATGGAGCGGGTGGACGGTTAAACTGAAAAAATACACTGATTATCAATTGTCTGTGTTATGAATAAGACTAACAAAGTGTTATCCAATAGCTACGGTTTTGCCAGGACGCTGTTCCTGCTCTGCCTCTTCCTGCTGGGACGGAATGCAGCTGCGCAGACGTTTAATTTTCCGGCGATAGCTTATCTGGATTCGATGAAGCTGCGCGATATCGTAAGCACGGCCGGGTCGGATACGATTACCGTTACCCAAGGGGATTTCAGCAGCATGCTGGGCCCTATGGCCGGAAGCGGCTTTACTCTCAAAAGCATTCTGGCATTGACCAATTTCAAAGTCAATGTGCAGTCTTCGGACATCGGCCAAAGGCACGATTTCAACTACCTTATTACCTACAGGACGATCGGGACGTCCAACCCCTTAAGCTCGACGCTTACGAGCTCCGGTATCGATACCCTGAGCGTGTCCTATAACCGGGATTCCCTTGCCCTGATTAATGACAAGGCCTTCAATATCGCCGGAAATTTCCACCGGCTGAAGGTGGTGATCTATGATGTGTTCGAGGTCACCTCGTCAGGCGGCGGCCCGGTGTATACGAAGCTGCTACCCGCGGCGTATACCTCCGTTCCCCCCTTCGTTTTCGTAATGGGCGAGATCCACGTGCAGAAGTTCATGACCTATTCGTCGCTGAGCATGCTGACCAGCAACGTTGTCGCTACAAACAATATAAACACCAGCGGAACTGTAAAATTAGATTGGACGGCTGCTCTGGGATCGATCAAGCCGGCCGGCTATGAAGTGGAGTGGACGTACGCCCTGCCGGGTGAGACCCGCTACAATTTCAGGAACAATGCCACGCGGATCTTTACCAACAGCACGAGCTTTGACATACCTGTTGCTCAAAAAGAAGGCACCCTGGTATGGCGCGCGCGCATGGTGCGCCCGGATCTGTCGGACCTGCTCTCCCGCACTTACGGCGCCTGGACCATCGCTGCAGACGAGGGGGCGCTGTCCAGCCTTTCGGCCGGTAAGATCGCGATCGGTCTGTCTGCCAACGATGCCCTGAACTGGGATCTGAAAATGTCCTTCGTGGAGGACGGCAAGTACAAGCAGGTCATAACTTATTACGACGGTCTGCTGAAGCAGAAGCAGGTCCAGACCCGTTTCAACTCGACGCCGGGGCAGACGATCGTAGCCCAGGATCTGTTCGATTACCAGGGCCGTTCCGTCATCAGCAGCCTGCCGATCCCTGTTAAAGGAAGCTCGAAATTCGCATACCTGCCCAACTTCCTGCATCCCAACGGCGCCGCGGAATACAGCAAGCTGACTTACGACGGCCTGCCGGATACTACCATATGCCCGCCCCGGGAATTGCCTATGCCTCCGCTGGATGCAGCCGCTGCCAGCAATAAATACTATTCCCGGTTCAATCCGGATAAAACGGGACAGAATGCGTTTATTCCGGACGCCGAAGGTTATCCGATGACCCGAAAGATCCTGGCCGCGGAGAATCCGGAAAAGGTCCTTTTCCAGGGGCAGGCCGGGGTGCCGCTGCAGCTTGGAAATGACCGGCAGACCGCCTTCCTGTACGGCTCGCCGCTCCAGGCGGAGCTCAACCGGTATTTTGGCCAGGATGTCGGGAAGTACAATTATTACCGGAAGATGATTACCACGGACAATCATCACCAGGACATGTTCCGTATCACGAACGAGAAGGGGCAGCCGGTGGCCACCGGACTGGTAGGCACGCCCGATACAAACAGCCTCGCACTGAGCATCCGCAACGCCCCCGTCAACAAAACATACAAGAGCAACCTGCTGCCCGTGCCTGATGTCCGCATGGGGGAAATCTGGCGGAACAGCGGTTCCCACTTCGTGGAATCCGATGCCAACTACGGCTTCGAATACAGCATCGAATACAAGCCTTATCAGCCCTGCCCAGGCATTTCGTACCGCCTATTGCCTAAGGTCTACTACAGTTACGAGGTGGTCGACAACTGCGGGAATCTCCGCGTTGAGGACGCGGGGGCATTGGGCGGCATCGGCTATACTACGTCGACCATGCTTAACTATGCCGCCAGCAAATCGGCATATCTCTTTAAAGGCAACCACGTCTGGAACAAGCGCTCCTACATCAAGATGGACGATGTGAGGGCTTCGGTGGATGCCTACCTGGACCTGACCAACGGCTGCTTCCGCACGTTCGATGATTTCCTGAAGGCGGAATTTCTGAAGGCCAGCTTTCCCTGCCCGCCCAATGCCGATCCCTGCGATAATATGCGCCTTGCAATGATCAAGGAGCTGTATCCCCGGGCCAAATACGGGCAGTACGCTTATTACGATACCGCCAGCAAGACATTCGCAGGCCCGGCCAACAACTCCATCTTCAGCGCGGTGAAGGAACGGGACGGGGCATACCGGTATCAAAGCGAATGCATCCAGCTTCCGGGGACTATAGTTATCAACGGGGTTACATACCAAGGGAACTTCCTGCGTACTATGAGTCCGCAGCAGCTTATCAGCATCTTCAACGACTCAGTAGCTGCGCTCCTGCTGCCGCTGCACCCGGATTACTGCAAGCTGCAGATGTGCGGCATCATCAACAATCCATACTGCAAGGTCCTGGGCGGCATCAAAAAAGCATCGGATGCGGTCGCCATATCGCGGTACCGCATGACCGATATCGCCGCCAACGATCCCCTGGTGCTCGGCGGCATATTCACCGCCGCGGAGCTAGCTGTTACGCCGGAAGAAGGCGAAAGCATCGACCTGCTGGCCTTCAAAAAGACGATCTGCGGCAGCGAGTTCGGAGTGGTGGAGTCCGTATGCAGCGAGGTCAACGCCGGGAAGACGCCCGCAGATATCGTGAGCTACCCGGTGTATATGCAGGATGAATACTACCGCAATCTGGTAGAAGCTTATACCGCCAGCCGGGAAGTGCGCCTGAACAAGCGGCTGCAGGCGCTCGACGGCGGCTGCGGTCCTTGCAGCGCCAACAGGATGCAGAACCTGAGCATCGATACAAGCGGCAACAGTCAGAGCGACACCCTTCTTTTCGTAGGCGGCGTAGACTCGATGAAGACGAAGCTGAACCTGCCGATGCAATCGTCCACCAGCAGTTTCTTTGATCCATATTCCACGGTCAATGCCGACACCCTGAATAACCTGACCAATGTAGATCACTCGGTCTATTGCTCGGAGCAGGTGGAACGTATCGTCAGCAGCCTGGCTAATTGCAATGTGACGCCCGGTAAGCTCGACGCGCTGCGGGATTCCCTGACCGCCCGCTTCTGCATGGGAAATGGCAGGATTGCATCGCTTACCTACGACAGCCTCAGCTCGATCCTGGCGGCGCTCAGCATTCCCGTCAGCGATCTCTGCAACGCCGGCCTTGCCGACCTGCGGAAGATCACGCGCGGATCGGGCGACGAGGTTCAGCTTGGCCTTCTCCAATATTCTCCTTTATACTATCAGGACCTGACGGATTTTCTCCAGTCGGCCCATATTCTTGATTTCATCGCATCGCCGTCGGCTACGACCAGCATCCCCTTGCAGCTCTGCGATGCGCATCCGTTTGAGCAGGCGCTGGCGATACGGCTGGGCGCTACCCCCGTTCCGGCGAGCTGCAGTAGCACGCTCACCGTATTGGTATCAAAGTCAAGTGTTGTTCCGGCCAATGCCGTTTCGCTTACATTCAGCGCAGGCGGCAGCTCGGTAGGGTACTACCTGTACCCCCTGGCAAGAACGGACACCAATTCCCTCACCACCGATTTCGGCGCGCACATCATCGGCAGCACCAACAGCTACTCGCTCAAGTCGCTGTTCAATCCTCATGGCTTTGATCAGGTCGGTTCGTCCTTTGCCAATCGCAATACGGTACTTCTGGAGTTCAACGGCATCAAGGACGGGGCTTCGAGGCACTTCGGGTACTTCTTCAGCGCATTTCAGGGCGGGACCGACTATACGGCGATGGAGCGGGACCAGCAGGACTACCTTAACGGGGTAGGCTGCAGCGAGCTCATGCCCATGACCCGCAGCGCGCTTGGCAAAGCCGCAGCCCTGGGTATCAAGGCCGGGCACCCGCTTTTCGAGACGTTCTTCACCAATGTGATGAACTATGACAACCGAATCAACTTCAGCTTTGAGAATTACAGCGAGGCCATCCGCTCCTGCGGCCTGACGGATTCCCTGATCATTCCGAAGACGCTCGCGCACTTCAAGGTGAAGCTCCCGGCTTCCGCCAGCATACAGACCTATATCGACGCTGTGCAGATCACCGATACCATCGGACTCTCCTCCGTTCAGGCTTACGAGCTCGGCGGTTATACCTACCTGCTCGTCGACGTCAGCTCGGCCAACGGTAAGACCTTCAAGGAGGCGACGCAAAGCCTGACGGCGCGGCTGCCCATAGGCGGCAGCATCCAGTACCTGCCGTACCTGCAGCGCGATACGGTAGCACAGCTGCTGTCCAGCAGCATCAGTCCCCTGGACCTCAGCGGGCTGATGACGGCCTTCCCAGGCGCTACGATCAGCTCCACGCCGGTTGTCATCCGTTACTATATCCCCGGCTATGGCCTGTTCTCCGCTCCGGGCAGCAACCTCATCACGATGGTGCGCAGCATCGCGGGCGATTACAATTACAATCACTACGTCGACGATATCTGCCGGTATGTGAACGCGAACGCGCCGATGACCTCGGTGTTCACCCATGCCGAGTCGGCAGTGAGCGCGCAGTACGGCGATTGGCAGATGACGGCCTGGAGAAGCTATGTCCGGACCCTCTCTGCCGGCGATCACAATGCCCTGGTCAAAGGATCCAAAGCAAGCAAATTTGCGGCGCTTGCTGCTTCCGGCGGCGGCTACAGCTTCGCTACCTCCTCGTTCTCGTACCTGAACAAGCGCCAGCCCAATTACCGCAATGACCTGTTCATAGATCATGTGCCTACAGGCAACGCCAATTACAATTACGTTTCCCTGCTGCTGTCTAACCTGCAGGCCGCGAATCTCAGCATTCTCCGTCCCACGACGCCATCCTCGTTCATTCCAAACCTGAATGCCGCATCGACCGAAACAAGGGCCTATCTGTGCGGTGATACCACCCAATTCTGGATCAATCACTTCAACGCACAGCGGAAGATGATCAATATCTTCATAAAGCTGCCTGCGTACCTGCCCCTGCCCAGGGCCTCATACCGGATCGTGGCGGTCCGGAAAGGATTCGAGCGGGATTCGGTAACCTATCTGAACCTGACGCTGGCAGCACAGAGCGGAGCGCTGCGCGATACGATAGAGTCCATTGCCTATTGCGATCTGACCTTCGGCCGCCATTATGTGATCCCCTCCGCCTTCCTCTCCTCGCATAGCGATGCGGCTGCGGATCTCGACCGGTTGGAAAGCTGCGAGAAGGCCAGGCTTGCGGACCTGTACCCGGCAGCTGCGATCAACTACAACCTGTACCGGGACTCAATGCGCAATGTGCTCGTGGGTAAGTTCCGCCAGGATATCATCGACAACCTGAAGGAGTCGCTTAACATCATCGGCAACGATATCAAGCACGGGCTTACGCTTTACTACTATGACGTTGCCGGCAACGTCATCAAGACCGTATCGCCTGAGGGCGTATGCGAGCTCTCGGTAGCGGGAGCCGACAATGATACGATCAACGCCTATCGCCTGCGCAACCAGGTGATCGGCGCCCTGGTGCCTGCGCATGCCAAAGTGACCTCATACCGGTACAATGCCCAGAACAAGGTCATTGAAAACCAGTCGCCCGATGCCGGCAAGACCATTACCAGGTATGACGTAATGGGCCGGGTCACCTTCTCCCAGACTGCCCAGCAGCGCGTGGACGGAGACTGGACCTATTTTATCTATGACAACCTTTCCCGCGTGATTGAGACCGGAGTAGTCCGTAATCCCTCCGGCTGGGCCCCGAATGTCTATACCACGCTGGGCTCGGCAACCGCCACCCAGATCAAGACCAGCTACGCCCGGAAAGAGGTTACGGTAACTCTTTATGATACGGCGTCCTATGCGCCCGCGGGGCCTTTCGCCAAGCAGGCGCCCCAGGACAACCTGAAGAACCGCGTATCCTGCGCTAAATATTTTGATGTCGTAGCTGCAGGCGCAGATGCTTCCAAGGATACGGGCTATGCCCATGCGCTGCACTATTCGTATGATCTCTCGGGCAATGTAAAGACATTGGTGCATGATCTCAGGACGATCATGGCGCCTGAGCTCCGCATGAAGCGCGTGGATTACGAGTACGATCTGTACAGCGGCAAGGTGATCCTGGCGGCCTACAACCGAGGCTTCGCCGACCAGTTTTACCAGCG
>JASLDA010000242.1 GCA_030151745.1 Chitinophagaceae bacterium
GCGGTATTGCGCGCTGCGGCGGAAGCCGTCGAACAGCGATACCGTCGCCCGGACCCCTACGGCCCCGTAGTCGAAATAACGCCCGACCGCGTCGTTCAGATTATTGCCGAAGCCGTTCAGGCCGTATTGGCCGAACAGCGAGAGGGTCGGGTAGTTGTTGGCCCTGATGGACTTGGCCTGGATATCATACAGCTCGATCTGCTTTTCCTGCAGCTGGAAGTCGACCGTATTGTTGAAGCGGAAGTTCTCGTTGGAAGCCTGCACCGGTACCTCGTTCAGCCAGCGGGCCGTGTCTGTCAGTGCGATTTCGATCCCGTCCTGGAAGATGCCCATCGCATTCTTCAGGCTGTTGTAGGCCAGCTGGATATTGTTTTCGGCGACGGAGATCTGCGCATTGACGTTGTTGAGCTGTACCTGTACCTGCTTGGTATCGACCTTCTTAGCAACACCCATCTCGCTTTGCAGCTGTGAGACCTTCAGCAGGCGCTGGATGCGCTCCTGGTTCTTGCGCAGCAGGTCCAGCTGGCGCTGGTTGATAATCACCTGGTAATAAGCCGTGGCTACGTTGTAGATGATGTTCTGGCGGCTTTGCTCGAGTGTCAGGTTCGCCAGCTCCATATTCGGGCGGTTCGCCTTGATGGCGGTGAGCAGGCTCGCGTTATAGATCGGTTGCGACGCATCGGCGACGAGAGAGGTCGTGAACTTCTGGCCGAACGTGATCCGCTGTTCCTCCGGGCCGAAGACCCCGGCCGGGATGATATTGGTCTGCAGCTTCAGGTTATTGGTGGCGTTCAGGTTGGCATTGACCTGCGGCAGGTAGCCGGCGACAGCCTCGCGGGAAGCCTGGCGGGCATTCTCGATCCCGTTCCGGGAAACCGCGATGCTCGGGTGATTCTTAAGACCGTAGTCGATGCATTCCTTCAGGCTCATCGGCGTCTGGGCAGACAGCGGAGCGGCGAAGAAAGCCAGGATCAGGGCAATGATGCCCGACCGGCTCATGATTGGTGTCCTATCAACTATTGACATGTCAACTATTATGTGTAAATAAAAAGGGATCAAAGGCGGTCGAGCTGATCGGCCAGGCTTTTGGCAGAGTGAATGGCAGTATCGCGCTCGCTGGCATCCATATGATTGAATACGGCTTCTTCGGATTGGCGGAGGATACTACGGACCTTCTTCGCCAGGGCGTTCCCCGCCGCGGTAAGCGTCACCACATGCTTGCGCTTATCGTCCCCGTCCTGGACCACGTCGATCAAGCCCTTGCGCAGCAGGGTGGTTACGCTGCGCTGGATTGAAGATTTGTCGCGCATGGTAATGTCTGCGATCTCCCGCTGGGAAAGGCTCTTCAACGCACTGACCGTCATCAGCACGGGGAATTGCTCCACCTGCAGATCGATGCCCGATTCGTGCATCAGGCGGTTCGTATGCCTGAACAGCGACTTCTGGATCCGGTGGATCTGGAAAAAGAACGTATCGTTCAACTCCGAGAAGAAAGCCTCCATAGCAGCCTCCCGCTTCTTTTCAATGGCGTTCACGCCGCAAAGATAGAAAAGGTTGTGGTGTCAACTAATTTTTGAATCGTTAAGGTAAGTCTATAACGGTATAGTACTTGACTAAATCGTTGAAGGCCAGGGCCTGGCTTGACGTTTGGCCGGCTGATGCCCGGTTCGGTTAATCCCTTGGGAGCGCTGCTGCGCAGTAGGCACGTTCCCGTTATCCCCGGTGCGGTAGCTGGGGCAAACGAATGCAACGCGCTAACGCTCCGTAAAGCCTGAGTTGTCAGCTTGCACACCTGGGAAATGAACGATTTCCTTTCCCCCTGTCCTGATAAAGTAGACGTTACAGAGTACTAGAACAGAGGCAGCTGCAGGCTTTCCGGTCCCGCAGTGCTTTTAAAGGCCGACACGGAAATCCCGAGCAGGCGGATGCCTTTCGGGTGCGGCTCCAGCGCATCCAGCAACTCCTTTGAGATATGCCCCAGTATCTCCGGGTCGGAGACGGGCATGGGTACGGAACGGGCGCGGGTGAGCTGCTGGAAATCAGCGTATTTCACTTTCAGCGTAATGGTTTTCCCCCGCAGCGCCGAACGGTTTAGGCGTTCCGATACCCGTGCGGCCAGCTTGTCGAGCTCGGCATGCAGGGCCTCCCGCTCGTTCAGGTCTTTCTCAAACGTGTCTTCGGCCCCGCAGGATTTAGCCTCCCGGTGCGTGCGCACGGGACGCTCGTCGATGCCGCGGACGATCTGATAATAGAAGTGCCCGCTTTTACCGAAATGCCGGACCAGCTCGTCCTCGCTGAGCTGTTTCAGGTCCGCACCCGTATGGAGTCCCAGCCGGTTCATCTTTTCGGCCGTCACTCGGCCGACGCCAAAGAACTTGTTCACCGGCAGCGCTTCCATGAAGGCCTCGATCTGGGAGGGGCCGATGAAGGTGAGCCCGTCCGGCTTGTTCATGTCCGAAGCTACCTTGGCCACGAACTTATTCACGGAAACACCGGCTGAGGCTGTCAGCCGGAGCTCGCTGCGGATCTCGTCCCGGATACGCTGCGCGATCTCGATGGCGGAGCCGATGCCGGCCTTGTCCGAGCTCACGTCCAGGTAGGCTTCGTCCAGCGACAGGGGCTCGATCAGGTCGGTATATCGCCGGAAGATCTCGCGGACCTGCTGTGAGACTTCTTTATAAACGGCAAACCGCGGCCGGACGAACATCGCGTCGGGACATAGCTCGTAGGCACGGCGGCTGGACATGGCGGAGCGGATGCCGAATTTCCGGGCCTCGTAGGAGGCCGTAGCCACCACGCCGCGCCCCGTGGGCGAGCCGCCTACGATCAGCGGCAGCCCGCGCAGCTCGGGAAAGTCCCGTTGCTCGACGGAGGCGTAGAAAGCATCCATATCGATATGGATAATCTTGCGCTGCGGCATGTATGCAAGTTACTGTGCTTCTGTTGCAGGCGCCCGCTGCGGGGAGAGCGGCCCAAAGAATCCCCCTGGGTCTTGTGGAATCCCGTTTTGCCTTGCATCCTTGTATCCGAAGCCAGCTGCGGCGGCCGGGAATCCGCTCCCGAAGCGGGGATCCCGGCGCCCGTCGCCTGGATGGTCAAACCCTGATGACGCAATTTTTTCATGTTCAGATCCTTGCGAACCAGACTTCTTGCCCTGGGCGTTTTCTATACGGTCAGCGGAATTTCCCAGCCGGTGATCCCGGACCGGAATCTGCTGCCCCAGGTGCAGTTCCATAATCCTTATCCGCTGGGAACATCGGATCTTATGGAGCAGGGAGGGGCGCGGCTGGTCGCCCGTTCGCAATCCGTTTATAACGGTGGCCGGTTCATATCCTCCGATTCGGTGCATTTCCGCTATCCCGGCAAGAACGAGGCCGGTCAGGACGGATCCCCGGTGTACAGCGAGCGTCTGAACCAGGATCTGAGGACAGGTATGCACGCTGGCAGCGACCGGCGCAGCTTGCAGACGTTTACCGCGGACCATAAGCTGGCCGTATCGGTGATGCAGCGCTGGGATACCGCCTCCGCGTCCTGGGGAAATCAATGCCGGCAAAGCTTCACGTACCGGCAGGGCCTGCTCGTCCGGGACACTGCTTGGAACTGGGACGGGAAAAAGGACCGCTGGGTACCGGCAGCCTACACTTATTATTTCCGGAACGAAGCCGGACTTCCGGGCCGGATCCTCACCTTTCACTGGAATGCCGCCAGGGGCGGGGCGGACTCTGCCGCAGAGCTCCGTTACAGCTACAACGAGGCGGGCAAGGTCACCGGGTGTGTCGCCCGGTATGGTGCCGGCAGGCTCCGGCTGACAGGCCGCCAGGTGGTCTCCTACACGGAAGGGGGTGCAGCGAGCGGTATGTATCATCAGCGCTGGGACAGCGTATCCGGGAGCTGGAAGGCGGACTATGGATTCCGATTTACGCACGGGAGCCGCGACGAGCGCCTGTCGCAGGCGAACCTGCAATGGAGCGAAGCGCGTGCTGCCTGGGATACCCTCGCCGGTTACTCCTACAATTACGATGCAGGCGGCAGGCTCGTATCGATGGACTATTTCACAGGTAACGGCCAGGGGCGAGGCTCCGGCCTGGTCGATCGCTACGAATACGCTTACGATATGGATGGTAGACGGATCGGCGCCCTGCGTAAATCGACAGGCCCCCGGTCCCCCGAGCCGGTCGTGGAACCGGGTTCCGAGAAGATCCTCTTCTACTACGAGCCGCTCAGCGCGGAAGCCGTTTCCGGGGCGCAGCCCGACAAGGTTCTGCATATCTGGCCGGTGCCTGCCGGCAGACAGCTGAATGTCGATGTGCGGATGCTACAGGGACAGCCTTACCAGGCGATCCTGAAGGATCTGCAGGGCCGCAATCTGGGTTCCTGGAGCCGGGCGGCGGGCGGCAGAGATACGGACCAGCTCGGGCTGGACGGATATCCTGCCGGGACGTACAATCTCTTTTTGCGGGCCGGCTCCGGTAAGACCTACATCGCGCGGTTTCTGATCGCGAGATGACCGGGGGCCGTCCCGGCCTGCATTCCGGCAGCTGGATCGAAATTTTTTATGATCGCCTGAAATCCTTTATGGTAAAGGGTTTCAGGCGATTTTTCTTCTACGGTTCCGGTAGAAGCCGTGGGACGATTTGGAAATCTGAATAAAGCTCCTCATACCTTTGTCCTGCTTTTCAGCATCATGAACAACCAACTGCATCTGCACCTGCATCATCATCTTACCCCATGGGTAGGCCGGGATGTCGTGTGCTGAAGCGCAGCTTTACAATCACAGATTCCTCGAGGGCTTACCACATCGGTAAGCCCTTTTTTATTTCCCTGAAATGAATCTAAAAATTGCCATTCAGAAATCCGGCCGGCTCTACGACGACTCGGTGCAGCTGCTGAGAAACTGCGGGATAAGACTCGACAGCGGGCAGAACCGGCTGCGCGCCGCGGCACTCAACTTCCCGCTGGAGGTATTGCTGCTCCGGGACGACGATATCCCGCAATATGTGGCGGACGGCGTCGCGGATATCGGCATCGTGGGGCAGAACGTGCTGCTGGAAAGCGGCGCGGGCCTGGATATCGCGGCGCGGCTGGGCTTCGGTAAATGCCGGCTGTCGCTGGCGATGCCGCGCAATACCCCGTATACGGGACCGGGCTGCCTGGAAGGCAAGCGGATCGCCACCAGCTATCCCAGGCTCCTGGGTAGCTACCTGGAGACTGCGGGCGTGCAGGCAGATATCCACGTGATCAGCGGCTCCGTGGAGATCGCGCCGGGCATCGGACTGGCGGATGCGATCTGTGACCTCGTGAGCTCCGGGAGCACGCTGTTCATGAACGGGCTGCAGGAGACGGAGATCATTCTGCACAGCGAAGCCCTGCTGGTGCGTCGCCCTGAGCTGCAGGGCGAGCGGGGGGAGATCCTGGATCGCCTCCTGTTCAGGGTTCGTTCGGTGCGTAAAGCGCAGGGTAACAAATATATCCTGCTCAATGCCCCCGATACGAGGCTGGAAGCCATCTGCGGCCTGCTCCCGGGGATGAAGAGCCCTACTATCCTGCCCCTCGCCATCCCCGGCTGGAGCTCCGTGCATTCCGTCATTCACGAAGACGATTTCTGGAACATCATTGAAACCCTTAAAGATTACGGAGCGGAAGGTATCCTGGTGCTTCCCATTGAAAAGATGATCGTATGATGCAGCTTATTGAATATCCCGGGCGGGCAGGTTGGCCCGAGCTTATCCGGCGCCCCCAGGCAAGCTATGACGATGTGCTGCCGGCTGTCGCGGAGATCATGGAATCGGTGCGCCGCGAGGGAGATGCGGCCCTGATACGGATGGCTGCGGCTTTCGACAAGGCTGATCTGGCCGATCTGAGGGTTGCCGGCTCAGAATGGGATGCGGCATCGGCACTGGATCCGGAGCTGCTCGCCGCGATAAAGCTTGCCTCCGGCAATATCCGCCGCTTCCACGAGCTGCAACGTACGCCGGACTATGAGATCGAGACGATGCCGGGAATCCGCTGCCGCCGCCGTACGCTTCCCCTGGAGCGTGTCGGACTGTACATCCCGGGCGGGTCCGCGCCGCTGTTCTCGACCCTGCTTATGCTCGGTATCCCGGCGCAGATAGCAGGCTGCCCGGAGCTTGTCGTATGCACGCCCCCGCAGGCGGACGGCAGGGTTCACCCCGCTATCCTGGCCGTCGCGGCGGAGTTGGGTATCCGCAGCGTTTTTAAGGCGGGGGGCGCAGGAGCTGTTGCTGCCATGGCCTACGGCACGCAGTGCATCCCCCGCGTCGACAAGATCTTCGGTCCGGGCAACCGCTATGTGACGGCCGCGAAGCTGCTCGCCGGAAGCCGGGGAATCGCAGTCGATATGCCCGCGGGGCCGTCGGAGCTTGCCGTGCTTGCGGACGAAAGCTGCATCCCCGCCTTCGTGGCCGCGGATCTGCTCTCGCAGGCCGAGCATGGGGCAGATTCCCAGGTACTGCTCGTGAGCGACAGCGCCGCAGTCATAACGGAGGTGCAGGCCGCTATCGGGGAACAGCTGCCTCGCCTGCCGCGCCGTGAAACGGCTGCCGCAGCGCTTGGAAACAGCCGCTCGATACTCGTCGAAAGCCTCGCTGCCGGAATGGATTTTATCAACGCCTATGCTCCCGAGCACCTGGTCATTGCCAGCGCAGATTATGCCAGGCTTGCCCGTGGAGTGCTCCATGCAGGTTCCGTTTTTCTCGGGAACTATGCCCCGGAGAGCGCGGGCGACTATGCATCCGGCACCAACCATGCGCTGCCGACCAGCGCTGCGGCCAGGGCCTGGAGCGGGATCGGCGTCGGCAGCTTCCAGAAGACGATCTCCTTCCAGGAGCTGAGTCCCTCCGGCCTGGGGTCGATCGCTGCAGCCGTAGAGACTATGGCGCTCGCGGAAGGTCTCCAGGCTCATGCCAACGCGGTCCGGATCCGTCAAACTTTTAATC
>JASLDA010000256.1 GCA_030151745.1 Chitinophagaceae bacterium
CCGGCTTGGAGCTGTCGGGCGAGCCCCCGGTATATGCAGTGCAGAACTCGTAGCTCAGCGAATCGCCATCGGGATCCGTGGCGCTGTGATCGTAGACCAGCGGAGTATTGACACAGATGATCTGGGGCGGGTAGTTCTTGAAGACCGCGCTGTTGTTCGAGTTGGGATTCGAGCCCGTGGCCGGGGGAATGATGGCGTAATAGGTGGCGCCCACCGAGCCGGGATCTACCACATTGCGGATGGTCGCATTGCGGCAGCAGCGCTGGTACACGATATAGTATCCCGTAGGAGAGGGCGGAAGCTCCATGGTCCAGGCGAAGGACTGCTTCATCAGGCAGGTCGGCGGCTTGTTGTTGATGCAGTCGTTGCTGAAGTTGTCCGGTATCTTGACGCTCGGGGTTCCGTTAATCGCCATATAGTTGCCGAACCGGCGGCCGTCGCCGTAAAAGATAGAAACGAAGGCCGGGTTATCCTGGCTGATCGCGATGTCCTCGCCGGTGAGGCAGTCCTGGTAGATATCGATCTGGATCCTGTACTGGGTGCCGCCCAGGTACCGGTAGTTTACCTCGCCCCCGACGATATGCGTTGCGCGGGATGGCAGACTGAGCCCTGTCAGCAGTACGATCAGACAACAAAAAAGATGACCAATTCGCCTGCACATAACATTAAATACGCTGCTCTACTGGCAGTAATTTACAAATTTTATCAGATCTGACGCCAGCCGGCGGGGATTTTCGATCATCCCCATATGACCGGTGTCAGGGTAACGTTCCACAAAGCTAACGTCGGGAAGCAGGGTTTGGTGTATAAGGTTTTGCCAAGGAATTGTTGAATCCTCCCGGCCGAGGATAAATTGAACCGGTGTCCTTATGTCCCGGAGCTCCTCGACGCGGTCCGGGCGTTCCATCATGGCCCGGTAAAAGGCGGTCAGCGTGCCCGCCGGGACTTTTAATCCTTCCCCGGTCCAGTGCAGAACGGTTCCGGGGTTCCGGTCACGGAATCCCGGGGCAAAAAGGGCGGGCATCATGCCCTTTACGAAAGCTTCCCGGCCGCCATTATCGATCAGGGCGATTGATTTGGCCCGCTTTTCACGCTTCTCCTCGTCGTCCGCCGCCGCTGTGGAATGCACCAATGAAAGCCCGGAGATCCGGTCGCCGTACTTTGCCAGCGCCGCGAGCCCGATATACCCGCCCATGGAATGCCCCGCCAGCACGCAGTCTTCGATGCCGGCATCGTCCAGGATGGCCGGGACGATGCTCGCCAGCTGCTCGATGCTTGCAGGTGCCGGCCCGAGCTCGCTGCTGCCGGTTCCGGGCAGATCCGGTATCAGCAGGGTGCAGCTGCCACCGAGAATTTCCGAAACCTCGTCCCAGAGCGAGCCGTCCACCGGGAAGCCGTGCAGCAGCAGCAAGGCCGGGCCGGCGCCGAGGCGCCGGTAGCTGAGCGTCGGGAAATATTCGGTGCGGATATGATGTTGAGGAGCCATGGTATGCAATGATACTCCTAAATCATGCCCTAGCTTAGTGATGATGGTGTTCCTCGTACGGGGGAAGCGGCCTGGCCACGCTGGCCCGGTATATAAGGAAGAAGCCGACCCCCAGGCTCAGAAGCAGGGGCCAGATGATATCCAGCGGCAGCTCCTGCAATCCCGCAACATGGATGATCAGGCTGATAAGGATGCAGGCTAGAGCGACCAGGGCATAGCGGCCGCGCCCGGCAGGCTTCACGAAAGGAAGGACCAGGTTGGTCGGCAGGCACCAGAGAACGTTCCAGTTGTTGCGGCAGGCCTCGTGATCGGTGCCCAGCCACATGAACAGCATGAGCGACCCGAGCAGGCCCGTCACGATCAGCAGCAGGTACCGGGTGAAGCGGCTGATGATATCGAAGCCCGGAACGGCGGTTCCCAGGATGCAGACGCAGGCTAGGATCACCGTAAAGATGAGCGGGCCGTTGACCGGCCTGGGCGCTTCCGGGGCGGGGGGCAGCAGGCGTACGGCCGGCCCGGCTACCGGCTTCCCGGCAAGCGTGGCGCCGGACAGCCCGTCCCGGAGGTAATCGGGCAGGAACATCGCGTCTTCGTTGCTCATGATCCTGTCCACCTTCGCGCCCAGCAGGAGGTCGATGCCGAAGCGCTCCCAGGGCAGGCCGGCGAGATAATGATCGATCTCGTCGCGGAAGCTGAGATGCCGGCCTTTCAGGGCATCGCCGTATTTGAATTCCGGTCCGAACGCGGCTTTCAGCAGATCGCGGGGGCGGGTGGAGCAGTTGTCGAAAAGGAAGTCGTACTTGTAGTACTTGTTTTCTTCCTTCATATTCTCACGGATGGCGGCGAGCAGGGCTTGCTGCTGAGCATCGTTCAGGAAAAGCTCCTGTTCCTCCACGCCGCGCTGCTCGCGGACGTACATCGAATAAAAGGAGGCGTAGCTCTGGTCGGAGCAATAGTAGAGCAGCTTGCCCTGCATGAACTTCAGCTCGAAGTTTTCCTGGAAGCCGTCGAAGGTGCCCCAGTTGTAGACGATATCGGTGCCGGCAGCGCTGTCGGTGACGCGGATGCCGGTATGTCCGAAGGAGGCGTAGATCTCGTCGCCGGTGCCGACGGTGAGCAGGGAGAACCGGATGCCGTGCGGAAGCCCTGCGGGCGCCGGGGCGCCGGTCTGTGCCCGGACCGGGCCGCCGCAAAAAAGAAGCAGGACCATGAAGGCCTGCAAATGCTTCATGATCCTGCTCATGGAAAAATCAGGAATTGTTGTTCGCAAGGGAATGCCGGGTGTTTTCAGCGAAACGCTCCGCGAAATTACCCCTTGCGGGCTATAGGAACGCTTAGGCGTTCATGCTGTCGCCGGAGAAAATAGAGCCGATGTATTCGCGGTTGAGGCGGGCGATATTTTCGAGCGAGATCCCCTTCGGGCATTCGGCCTCGCAGGCACCGATATTGGTGCAGGAGCCGAAGCCTTCCTTGTCCATCTGGTGGACCATGTTCACCGCGCGGATCTTGGATTCCGGCTCGCCTTGCGGCAGCAGGGCGAGGTGGCTCACCTTGGCGGAAACGAAGAGCATGGCGGAAGTGTTGGGGCAGGCTGCCACGCAGGCGCCGCAACCGATGCAGGCTGCGGCCGCGAATGACTCGTCCGCCTTATGCTTCTCGATGGGAATGGCGTTCGCGTCGACGGCATTACCGGTATTGACGGAGATGTAGCCGCCGGCCTGGATGATGCGGTCGAAGGAGGTGCGGTCCGTTACCAGGTCCTTGATGACCGGGAAGGAGTTCGCGCGCCAGGGCTCCACGACGATGGTATCGCCGTCCTTGTACTCGCGCATGTGCAGCTGGCAGGTCGTGGTATGATGCCAGGGGCCGTGGGCGCGGCCGTTGATGTACATGGAGCACATCCCGCAGATGCCTTCACGGCAGTCGTGGTCGAACGCGATCGGCTCCTTGCCTTCTGCGATAAGCTGCTCGTTCAGGACGTCGAACATTTCCAGGAAGGACATTTCCGAGGAGATGTCCTTGACCTTGTATGTTTCGAAGCCGCCCGTGGCTTTATTGTTCTTCTGGCGCCAGATTTTGAGCGTCAGATTCATATGGTAATGCTCCATGGCTAAATCTTTTTCTGTATAATGCCGTTAGTAGCTTATAGGAAACAATCGTTCTGGGTATCGAATTTATCAGGCTGATTTTTTCTGCTTCAGGTATTGCAGGTAGTCGTTGCCGTGGATGCGCTTTTTGCCGATCACCGGGTGATTGTACCAATACACCCAGACTTTCAGCTTCTTCCCGTCTGCAGTCTCTACTGTTTCCTTTGTCCGGAAGTACTCCGATCCGTCCAGGTCGTGTGAATCGTAGCCCTCATACTCGTCCAGCACCTTCAATACTTTCCGCGGATGATAGAGCCGGAAAATATCGCCTTTTATGGCGCTGTCTGTTGCGGTTGAAGGTTTTGCGCCCGGATACTCGCCGATATCGTAAAGCCTGCCTTTAATCTCGCTCTTGCCGATGTACTCAAGTTCCGAAGCCAGTTCCTTCTTTAGAGGTAAATCGAAGCCGTTACGGAGCGTTCCATAAACAAACAGGTAGCTATTAACCGGCTTTGAAGCTTTCATCGGATCTTTCCCAGCAGCGTTTTCAGGTTCTCGAATTCGTACGTTTTGATGTAATCCTTGCAATATGCATCTTCTCTTATCTTTCTAAGGTAGTAACTAAACAGCTGTTCCACCTCGTCTACGGTCAGTTGTCCCTGCGTCACCAGCGCCCCGATGAACTCAAAGAAATTGAGGAAATCGGTATATGCTTCTTCTTTGGCGTGATCCTCATCGTCTTCGAGCGTTGCTCTTAATATGCCATGATCGAGCCATTTTCGAGCGGGTTTATAAGTCTCTTTCTCGTAAAACCGCTCGTACAAGGACTGAAGCCATTCCGCTTTCCTGGTGCGGGACTGCCGCCTGAAGCTCAATGCACCAAAGCATACGCCGATGGCGGCTGTCAGCTTCGCAGCCAGATCGATCCAGTCCTTGATATTCTGGTCCATTACTT
>JASLDA010000317.1 GCA_030151745.1 Chitinophagaceae bacterium
TGGAGGTGACACCTTGAATACACCGGCTCCTGCCGGCTTTTGCGCGGATGCTAGTTCAGCTGCAATGAGGCAGGTCCGAACTCTTCGAAGTGGATATCGGATTTGGCGACGCCTTCCTCCACAAGGTACTGGTAGTGCTTGCGGATGAACGCCGCAGGTCCGCAGAGGTAATACTCCGCGCCTTGCTGCAGCACATCGTCCTTTACTTTGTCCAGCTCTACCCAGCCCTGGTGATGCGTGGCGGCCTGGCCGGCATAATCATCATAGAAGATATGGTACCGGACGCCGGGCCTGCTGCCGATCTCGGTCAGCCGGTCCTTGAAGGCATGCACGCTCTCGCTGCGGCAGCCCTGTACCCAGGTAAGACGCGCCGCGTCACCGGACTTGCCCACCAGCGATTCCAGCATCGACATGAGCGGGGTGACGCCGACTCCGCCGCTGACGAACACTTTCGGCCTGTCGTTGTCCGAGAGCATGAAGCTGCCGGCAGGCGCGGAAAGCTCCACGACGTCGCCTGCCTTGACCTGCATGTGCAGGCGGTTGCTGATCATGCCGTCGGGATGCCGGCTGCCGAGCTCCCGCTTCACCGAGATCCTGTAATAACTGCCGTTCGGAGCGCTGGAAATACTGTACTGGCGCGGCTGCAGCAGCTGTATCTCCGGCAGAAACAGCCTCAGGCTGATGTACTGCCCGGGGGTAAAGCCGGCGACAGGTCCGCCATCGCTGGGATAGAGGTAGAACGAGGTGATCTCATCGGATTCCCGGATCTTTTGCTTTACGACGAAAGGCCTCCAGCCGGTCCAGCCCCCGGCTTTTGCCGTCTGAGCGCCGTAGAGGCCCTGCTCATGCCCGCTCATAAGTCCTGCAAGCTGCTGGTACGCCGCGGTCCAGGCCTCCAGGAGCTCAGGGCTCGCGGCGTCTCCGAGCACTTCCTGGATGGACGCGACGAGATGCCGGCCTACGATGGCGTAATGCTCGGGGCGTACGTCGAGGCTGGTATGCTTGTGCCCGATGCTGTTTACCACAGGCAGCAGTACGGAGGGGGCTTCGATATGCTCTGCATAGGCCAGTATCGCCATGGCCAGGGCGGCCTGCTGCTTTTGATTCTGCTGGTTGCCCATATTGAACATATGCTTCAGCTCGGGATTGTGCTCAAACATGCGTTTATAGAAATGGCTGGTCAGCAATACGCCGTGCGCTTTCAATACAGGGACGGTCCCTTTCACCAATTGCATTTGTTGCGTTGTCATAACCCGTAACGGTTTAATAAAGGATGTTTTTGTCTTTTATTTTCTCAAAAAATTTTTACTACTTGTTCAGCGTGAATTTTCCGTTGATCAGCTCCAGGTTGAACTTGCCGATGCTGGTATTCTGCAGCATCTTCGTCAGCTGGGACCGTACTTTTTTAAAGTCTTCGTGCAGGGGACAGGGATTCGTCTCCGAGCAATAGGTCAGTCCCATGCCGCAGCCGGTGAAGATATCCTCGCCCTCCAGCGCCTTTACGATATCCGCCAGGGGGCGTTTCAGACCTGCAGCGTCTAAATAAAACCCCCCGTTGGGGCCCTTGGACGACTGGATCAGGCCCTCCCGGCTGAGCTGCTGCAGGATCTTGGCCAGGAAGGGCTCCGGCGAAGCGATATGCTCCGCGATCTCCCGGATGCCGACTTTGTGCCCTTCGTGAGAGCGCTGCGCGATGTAAAACACCGCCCGCATGGCGTAAGTACAGGTCTTGGAGAAAATGCCCATGTTGCCGGCCGAACGATCCGTTCCGTTGCAAAGCTACGCAGAGTTTTAGAAAAGGACATTTTCATCTTCTATTTTTCCGATTATCGGAAAATGAGCTCCTGCGCAAGGCCGGCGGGATTGCGCGTGCGGGTGGATGATGATAGCTACGGATTTCGTTGCATGGATGCCTGCGGCGGCCCGGAAATATTCTGCAGATCGGTATCAACAGCATTATCATGGCGTTCATAATTATCATCCTGCTGATTCTGCTCAACGCTTATTTCTCCTTCGCCGAGATCGCGCTGATTACCGTCAGGCGGGATCAGCTGGCCGATGCGGAGGCAGGAGGCTCCGGCGCTGCGGCGCAGGCCCTCCGGCTGACCAGGGATCCGGAGGTATTTCTCAGCGTGGTTCAGGTCGGCATCACCCTGCTCAGCCTGTTGGAAGGCATCTACGGGGGAGATCTGGTAGCCGCCCGCCTGCAGCCCCTGCTGGAGCATGCGGGTATTCACTCGTGGGTCGCTCGTGGCAGCTCATTGGTGATCGGCATCGGGCTGATCACCTATCTGACGATCGTGATCGGAGAGCTGCTGCCGAAGTCCATCGCGCTGCAGGCTCCGCTGAAGGTGGCCCTGTTCGTGGCGCCCTCTCTGGTGCTGTTCTCGAGGCTTACCGCCCCGTTCATCCGGCTGCTTACCTGGAGCACCAGGCTGCTGCTCCGCGCTTTGCATGTGGAGACCGGCCGGCAGCAAAAGCTCTCGGAGGCCGATCTCCGGCGCATGCTCGGCATGGCCTATCAGCAGGGCATCCTTGAAAAGGAAGAGCTCTGGCTGCACCAGAACATCTTCTTTTTCAGCGAGCTTACGGCCGGCCGCATCATGAAGCCCTTTGCCCTGGTGCGCTTCGTAGAGCGGCAATGGAGCGAGGAGCAGGTGGAAGCGCTGATGCGCGAGTATCCCTACAGCCATTTCCCCGTGCTTCAAAACGGCTGCGTAGGCGGCATGCTGAGTATAAAGATGCTCTGTCTGCACCGGAAAGCCCAATGGCAGGACGCCATCGAGCCCGTGATCACCGTACCTGAATCCAGGGAGGCCGGGGATCTGTTCAACCAGTTCAAGGAAGCGCGGAGCAAGTTTGCCGTCGTTACGGACGGGACCGGGAAGCCTGTGGGAATCGTCACTATGCAGGATATCATGGAAGGCGTATTCGGGGACATCCCGGAACTGGAGAATTACGGCGCCTATTTCTACAGGATTGCAGAGAAACGCTGGCAGGCGCACGGCCTCATTCACCTGCAGCGGATCCGGCGCGTGCTGGGCCTGGAATGGCTGCGGGATTATGAAATTCACTACCTGACGCTGGGAGAGCTGCTGGCCGGGGAATTGGGGCGCAGGCCGGTCAAAGGGGATACCCTGAAGCTTCATGATGTACGCTTCCGGGTAGCATCCGGGGATGCGGGCCGCATTACGATCGAGCTGTAGCGGGCCAGTATCAGCCCTGCTCCCTCAAGGCCAGTACGGGCCATTTATTGAGCCGGGCGATCGCCTTGGTATTACTGCTGCGGAAAAGGCTGGCCCATGCCCCGTAGCGCCGGGGGGTGAGGAGCAGCAGATCTATAGGGTTCTCTTCCAGGAATAAGGCCAGCGCCTCCAGGAAGGATTTGTGTTTCAAGTGGTGGTATTCCATGGAAACGCCGGCCAGTTCCTGCTGCAGCAGCCCGAGCCCGCCGCCCCGGGCCGGCTGCCGGGTCACTTCCGGCGTTTCGATATGGATGACGTGCAGGGTCGCCGCCGTAAAGCTGATGATCGACCGGATCATTTTCAGGGGCGTCGACAGGGATATGTTCTTGCAGTTGCAGGCATAGCCGATATTATGCAGTCCTTTATAGCGCAAATGCTCGGGCACTACCAGCATCGGGACCGGGAGATCCCGCAGGGCGCCAAGCACCTCCGTACCCCAGGACCACAGATCGCTGTAGTCTCCCGCGCCCATCACTACGGCCGCCGGGTGCAGCCCGGAGATCAGCTCGTTCAGACGCTCGCGGAGCCCGCCGGGCTCCAGCTGGGCGTGTACGGAAACTTCGGGGAACATCAGCCGGGCCCGGTTATGTTCCGCGGCGAGCCGGGCTTCCGCCTGGGTTAT
>JASLDA010000318.1 GCA_030151745.1 Chitinophagaceae bacterium
TGGAGGTGACACCTTGAACCTTGAAACGCCGGAGCATCAGTCGTCATCTTCGGAATCGTACAGGGAGTTTCGCTCTTCTTTCAGTCGTTCGATCGCCTCCCGCAGGCTGTCGCCGCGAAGCTCCCGGCGTTCCCGGAGCCGGTCGATCTCGGCTTCCAGGCTGTCGCGGCGGTATTCGTTGCGGTCGCGGTCCCGGTAAGTCCCGTAGTAAGCGTTATTTACCGGGGTATTGTCCCGGCTGCTGCGCAGGACGCCGTCGGTGCCCATGATATAGTCCACGCCTGCCGCCATGTGGCGGATGCGGCCCCGGTAGCTGTCGTCGTAGTCGTCGAAGTCTATATCCCAGTCCCGGCGGTGGCGTCGGTTCTCCCGCACCCTGAAGCCGTAGTCGAAGAGCTTCCTGGAAACGCTCTCGTCGTACCGCAGGCGCTTGCCGGCGGGTATCTGGAGGATCAGCTCCACGCGCTGGCCGCGGAACCCGGCTCCCTTGCTGATCACGTATCCGTTGGCCAGGTTAAGCACGCTGTCGTAGGGATTGGATACGTTGTAGTCGATCTTTTCCGCCCGCCCCAGGGCTTCCTCGCCGGTATTGCCCCAGGCGATCCGGCGCATATCGAGATGGTAGAGGGAGTCCGGGGAGAGCCTGGCGATGATCCGCACGTTCGAGCTGTGGAGCCCGTCCTGGCGGATATCCCAGCCCGGGATGCTGCCGTGGATGAAGGGGACATTGCTGTGGTAGCTGAGCCTGGGATCCGGCACCTGCAGCTCGAGCACCCCGCCGGCCGGCTGGCGAAGGAACACCGGCTGGGTGCTTTCCTCCCGGTACCGGTAGTCCTGGCTGATAGATGCCGCCAGGACGGTGGCGCAGCACCAGCCGGCGATCCAGAGCAGGCTGTAGCCCCAGGCGAAATACTTGCCGCCGGTGCGAAGGCGAAGCAGCCTGCGGACGATGAAGGTGATCATGGCGAGCACGGGCACTGCCAGGAACAGGATGATGGTGGCCCAGCCCAATGCCTTGCGGGCCGGCGTCATCAGGACGTAGTTGTCCACGAAGGTGCTGAAGCCGCCGAAGGAATAGCCGGTCAGGATCATGAACATCACGAAGGCGATGGAGACGGAGATGATCAGGATGATCACCTTGAGGATCGTAGCTATTATATGACCGCCTTTCTGCGCCAACGGACCAGCCGCCTGCGCGGCTTCCCGGGCGAAGGTCCGGCCGCGGCCCTGGGCGAAGTCCGAAGCCTGCTTCGAGAATTTCGAAGCGGATTCCTTGACCTCCCCGCGGAAGTTCTCGGTCCGGTCTTTCAGGTCGGCGATCACGTTGTCGCGGATGCTGGCCAGGTCCACCTTTTCGCCCCGCATCTCCATCTTCTGGTAATCCGACTGGGCTATAGGCAGCACGATCCAGAGGACGATATAGATCAGCACCAGGCTGCCGGTGAAGCCGCCGAAGATCACGGAGCCGTCCCAGAAGAAATGCCAGCTGCGGCCGAAGATGCTCAGCAGCAGCGGCAGGATCAGGATGAGGCGGAACATCCAGGCCTCCTTGTCGAAGTACGCCGCGATCCCGGAGCATACGCCGCCCAGGATCTTGTCTTCCCCGTCGCGGAACAGCCGGCGACCGCGAAACTGCTCCAGGGGCCGGGAGGGTACGATGATCCACAGCGCTATATACAGGATGAGCCCGAAGCCCCAGCCGCCGAGGGTCAGGATCGCGAATACGATGCGCACCAGGGCGGGGTCGACGTTCATATAGCTGGCCAGACCGGAGCATACGCCGCCTGCGATCTTGTCGTTCATATCGCGGAAGAACTTGCGGCCGCTGCGGGCCCGGGGCGCTCCTGCAGACTGCGGCGCTTCTTCGTCCGCATCCGCCGCTTCGAAATCGGCTACGGTGCCCATGCCGGAGATGATCTCCTCGACGTCCGCCTGCGATACCGCGGCGCTGCCCCGGCTGATCCGGGCATCCAGCAGCTCGGCGATCCGGCTCTCGATGTCGTTGATGATCTCTTCGGCGCCTTCCTTCCCGCTGAAATACTGGTGGAGGCTTTCAAGGTACAGCTTCAGGCGGGTATAGGCTGCATCTTCAATCGCAATGATGCGGCCGGCCATATTGATGTTGATGATCTTTTCCATGTGGTGGGGAGTTATTACGCGTTTGCGCTGCGGGTAAGGGTGTTTACGGCATCGGAGAGTTCCTGCCAGGTCGTGGCGAGCTCCTGGTAGAAGCTCTCGCCGGCAGGGGTAAGCGAGAAATACTTCCGGGGAGGGCCGCTGCTGCTTTCCACCCAGCGGTAATTGAGCATGCCCGCATTCTTAAGACGGGTCAGCAAGGGGTAAAGCGTGCCTTCCACGATACTCAGGTTGGCCGTACGCATTTTCTCGGCGATATCCGAGGGGTAGGCCTCGCCCTGCCGTATGATGGACAGGATGCAGAACTCGTGGATGCCCTTGCGCATCTGGCTCTGCGTGTTATCGATATTCATAGGCTTTCATAGGCTTTAATTAGAACTTGCGATGTCAAAGATATGGGCTAAGGAAGGTATTATGCAATGCAAGGTACCTGATTTTGCAAATTTTTTTATTCCTGCTCCGCCGCGGCGAAAGCCGCAACTTTGACGACTTCAGAGAACCGCAATGAAAATCCACTCTTTTCTTCGCGCTGCTGCGGCCCTGGGGCTGAGCGCGGCTTTATTGATTCCTGATATGGCACATGCCCAAAAGCCGGTAGCCCGCAAGACGGCCCCGGCAAAGAAGACGGCTTCGAAAGCGTCCGCTGATTTCAACGTCGAGGCAGAGGCGTTTGCAGACCTGCAGCTGCTGCGCTACCAGGTCCCCGGCTTCAATACGCTCAGCCTGAAGCAGAAAACCCTCGCATATTACCTGTACGAGGCCGCGCTCTGCGGGCGGGATATCATTTATGACCAGAAGAGCAAGTACGGCCTGACGCTTCGCAAGACCATCGAGGCCATCTACGGCACGTACAAGGGCAATAAGTCCGATCCGAAATGGGAGCAGTTCCGGGTATATGCCGGCCGGTTCTGGTTCTCGAACGGCAATCACCACCATTACGGCAACGAGAAATTCTTCCCGGAATGCCCGCAGGAATATTTCCGGCAGCTGATCGCCGGCAGCGACGTGTCCAAGCTGCCGCTTGACGCCAGCCATAAGGATCCGGCATCCTTTACCGACTATATCATCCCGATCATCTACAGCCCCGATATCGAGCCGAAGCTGGTCGATCTCCGGCCGAATATCGACAACGTAGCGGCATCCAGCGTCAATTTCTACGAAGGCGTCACCCAGCAGGAAGTGG
>JASLDA010000330.1 GCA_030151745.1 Chitinophagaceae bacterium
AAGAAGCGAAGATGTTGCCCATGGTGCTGTCTTCGCTTCTTATTGCATCAAGGGCGAGCTGAAACCCTCGACCATGAAAAGCGGCATCGAGTATATGACCTGGCTGGCCGACTGGTACCGCGGCAACAGCTCCGGCAAGGGCGTGGGCTTCTTCCAGATCGGCGGAGGCATCGCCGGCGATTTCCCCATCTGCGTAGTGCCGATGCTGTACCAGGATCTGGAAATGCACGACGTGCCGTTCTGGAGCTACTTCTGCCAGATCTCCGATTCGACGACTTCCTACGGCTCCTATTCCGGCGCCGTTCCGAACGAGAAGATCACCTGGGGCAAGCTCGACATCACCACGCCGAAGTTCATCGTGGAAAGCGACGCGACGATCGTAGCTCCGCTGATCTTCGCCTGGATCCTGGGTCAGTAAACCTCTTTCCTATTTGGGTTGGAGAATTGTCGGAATGCAGTTGGAACATTGTCCGTCAGGAAACGATCCGCTGCCTACCGGCAAAGCTCCCGGATATCGAGCCGGCAACTTTGAGAAAAGTTGCCGGCTTTCTCATATTATAAGGTCAAGACAAGGCTACCCGTTAAAAACAGCAGAGACAGGAAATTACCAGGCGAATACACCTAGTCAATCCTTCCCTCTCCGTCCCCCCCCCCCCCGCGTAAGCAACAAACTGTTTCCCAACACAATTGACTAATTGACCAATTGACCAATTGACTAATTTTCAAGGAATTACGATCTCCGCCGCTCCGCCCTGCAGCCGTCGCTGCTCCCAGGCCCAGGCGCTGAGAGCCACATTATTGTAGCTTTTGATCCCATCCTTCTGGTTGTGCAGCCGCAGGTAGCTGTCGTAGAGCATACCGCTGTATTCCGAGATCGTGCTCCGGTACCGTCTCCGGATGGCCCGCAGCGTATCTACCTGGGCTCTCGATACCGGGTTCAGGCGTGCGAGCATGCTTGCAGCCAGGGCGCTGTCCTGCTGCCTCAGCTTGCTCTGCGTGTACAGCCAGAGATTAAAATAACCGGAATATACGAAGCTGCTGTCCGGGGCCTGCGTGCAGATCGCATATGCCAGCAGGTTGGCATCGTCTTCCGCCGCTATCCCACTCTGGTGGGCCATTTCATGGCAGACTACGAAAGGCAGCATAAACTCCGGCAGGGCGCTGTTGACCTGCGCTTCGCCCGTGAACGGATTATAGTATCCCTGGATGCCCAGGTACTGCATAAAGTAACCGTACAGCGAGCTCTTCGCGCGCAGGCCGGGAAGGCGCGTGCGGCTATCCACCAGCAGCTTGTAGTAAGACTCGGCGCTGTCGTTCACCGCGGCGAATGCAATTTTACGATAATGCGGCTCCAGCGTGTTGAGCCGGATGATGAGGAAGCTGTCGTAGCTCCGGATCGCCTCGGGGATGGTCATCTCCACGGGCTTCAGGCCCCAGAACTTGCTCAGGGTCGGCTTATAGTAATTCCCCCCCCAGCCGATGAAGAACAGGACATAGATCGTGGTCAGCGAGATCAGGCTGCTCATCAGGCTGTGCGCCAGGTCGTGCTTGTACAGCCGAAAGCAGAGCAGGAAGCGGATCCACCGGATGAGCACGACGAGCACGACCAGGAAGCCCAGCAGGTAAAGAAAATCTCCCACGGAAAAGGGCAGGCTGCCGAAGACGGCGTTCCGCAGGCGCTGGAACGGGCGGAACACGTAGCTGGCATAAGTGGAGGCAAGCCCCAGGTAATTGGGGAATACGAACTGGATCAGAACCAACAGCAATATCAGTATCCCGATGAAGACAGCCTTACGCTTGTACCGGATCCGCAAACGTTTAGCTTTCTTTAATCGTTTGATTAGCT
Source organism: Chitinophagaceae bacterium (assembly GCA_030151745.1). Classification (GTDB taxonomy): domain Bacteria; phylum Bacteroidota; class Bacteroidia; order Chitinophagales; family Chitinophagaceae; genus UBA1952. The sequence goes on from JASLDA010000330.1 coordinate 1,847, forward strand.
CCCATCTGGATACCTTTACAGCCTGATCTTTTAGTTCTGATTGCAATCCAGACAGCATGACCTTCCGAGCAGGTTCCGATTTCCGATTCATTTTACTGGCCACGATCTTGACTGCAGCTTCCTGCAAGGATAAAAATAATAATGCCGATAAGGCGGCCGCCAATAAGCCCAAGATACTGACGGCTCAGGGATTCGTCACTCGGCTGACGGATTATGCCCCGGTATATACCGCTTCGGGCTCCCTGCTGCCGAACGAGTCCATAGAGATCCATCCTGAAGTAAACGGCCGGGTCACGGGAATATTTTTCCACGAGGGTAGCCATGTCCGCAAGGGGCAGCTGCTGCTCCAGCTCAACGATGCCGATGTCGTGGCCCAGATCCGCAAGCTCCAGGCGCAGCGCAGCCTGCAGCAGACCACGCAGAACCGCCAGGAAGCCCTGCTGAAAATAGGCGGCATCAGCCGGCAGGATTACGACGCGACCCGCACCGGAATCCAGGGTCTGGATGCCGATATCGCGGCGAGCCAGGTCAGCCTGTCCCGGCTGCGCATCGTAGCGCCGTTCGACGGGGTCATCGGCCTGCGCAACGTTTCGCCGGGAGCCATCGTGAGCCCCGCTACCGTCGTCGCATCCCTGCAGCAGACCTCGCCGCTGAAAATGGATTTCGCCATCCCCGATCAGTACCGCAACCAGTTGGCGCTGGGCCAGACCGTGCATTTCACCGTGGACGGCAACCTGGACACGATGCAGGGCAAGATCGCGGCCATCGAGCCGGGAGCCGATGCGATGACGCATACGGTCCGCGCCCGGGCCATCGTGCAAAATACCGACGGCAAGCTCGTCCCGGGCTCCTTCGCGCATGTGAAGATCCCCTTCGGAACGGCCGGCCAGACCATGCTTATCCCCTCGCAGGCAGTCATTCCCACGACCCGCGACAAGAAGGTCGCCGTCGTCCGCAACGGCAAGGCGGAGCTCCTCACCGTGGTGACGGGAGACCGCACGGCCGACCAGGTGCAGATCCTTTCCGGGCTGCGGCCCGGCGATACGGTGCTGATCACGGCGCTGATGCAGGTAAAGCAGGGCACGGAAGTCCAAGTGAAGTTCGGCCAGGAAGCTCCCCGCGACACATCCGGCACCGAGCAGCACTAAGCCGCCCGGCGGGCTCCGCCGATGGCATGAGCGAATGAGGCAGTTCGTACCTTTGCCCTTATGTTGAATGAAATGTTGGCAGAGCTTCTGCCAGGGAAGCAGATCGACGAGGCGAGGCAGGGCGAGGCCTGGATGCCGGAAATGCCGGCCGGCGCACCGCTTGGCAAGCGTTTCTATATCGAAAGCTATGGTTGCCAGATGAATTTCTCCGATTCGGAAATCGTCGCATCCATCCTGCAGGGCGAAGGCTTTACAGCCACCCGCAATGCCGAGGAGGCGTCCCTGGTCCTGCTCAACACTTGTTCCATCCGTGAAAAGGCCGAACAGACCGTGCGTGCGCGGCTGCAGACCTTCCGCAAGTCGAAGGACCAGAATCCCGGCATGCTGATCGGCGTCCTCGGCTGTATGGCGGAACGCCTCAAGTCCAAGTTCCTCGAGGAAGAAAAGCTCGTCGACATCGTCGTGGGCCCGGACGCCTACCGCAGCCTGCCCGGCCTGATCAGCGAGGCCGAGGGCGGGCAGAAGAGCGTGAACGTGCTCCTGAGCCGGGAGGAGACCTATGCCGACCTGTCCCCGGTACGCCTGGACAGCAACGGGGTAACGGCCTTCGTCAGCATCATGCGCGGCTGCAACAATATGTGCTCCTTCTGCGTGGTGCCCTTCACCCGCGGCCGGGAACGCAGCAGGGATGCGGCGTCCATCGTCGCGGAATGCCGGGATCTTTTCGAGCGCGGCTTCCGCGAGGTGACGCTCCTCGGCCAGAATGTAGACTCCTACTTCTGGAACCCGGCCACGGCCGAAGATCAGAGCACGGCGGTCGATTTTGCCGATCTGATGGCCCTGGTAGCCGGGATCTCGCCCCTGCTCCGTGTCCGCTTCTCCACCTCCCATCCCAAGGACATCACCGACAAGGTGCTGCATACGATGGCGGCGCACGGGAATATCTGCCGCTATATCCACCTGCCGGTGCAGAGCGGCAATACACGCGTGCTGCAGCTCATGAACCGGACCTATACCCGGGAATGGTACCTGCACAAGGTGGCCCGCATCCGCGAGATCATGCCCGATTGCGGCCTGAGCACGGACGTCATTACGGGGTTCTGCACGGAGACCGAAAGCGAGCACGCCGATACGCTCAGTCTGATGGAGCAATGCCGCTTCGATTTCGCGTACATGTTCGCGTACAGCGAGCGCCCCGGCACCCTCGCCGCCCGCCGCTATACCGACGACGTGCCGGAAGAGGACAAGAAGCGCCGCCTCCAGGAGATCATCGACGTGCAGAACCGGTGCAGCCGCGAAAACTACGCAGCTGCCGTGGGGCGGACGTACGAAGTCCTGATCGAGGGCGACAGCAAGCGCAGCCCCTCCGACTGGTGCGGCCGCAATTCGCAGAATATGATGGTGGTCTTCCCTAAGGACGAGAGCGGGCTCGGGAAGGGCGATTACGTGCAGGTCCGGGTGGAGCGCTCCACCCAGGCCACGCTCATCGGCAGCATCGTCCGCGGCTGACCATTCTCAACTATACTTGCTCAGACTAATGGATATTCAGACTATTAAAGCCCGTTTTGGCATCATAGGCAACTCCCCGGCGCTGAATCATGCGCTGAATGTTGCCGAGCAGGTATCCGGTACCGATCTCACCGTGCTGATCGTCGGCGAAAGCGGCGTCGGCAAGGAGGTTTTTTCAAATATCATCCATGCGCTCAGCGCGCGGAAGCACAACCCGTTCATCGCCGTAAACTGCGGCGCCATTCCCGAAGGCACTATCGACAGCGAGCTGTTCGGCCATGAAAAAGGCGCCTTCACCGGGGCCGTGGACAGCCGCAAGGGCTATTTCGAGACGGTGAACGGCGGGACGATCTTCCTGGATGAAATCGGGGAGCTTCCGCTGGGCACCCAGGCCCGCCTGCTGCGCGTGCTCGAAACCGGCGAGTTCATCCGCGTGGGATCCAGCAAGGTGCAGAAGACCAATGTGCGCGTGATAGCCGCCACCAACCGCGACCTGCTGGACCATACCGGCAAGGGCAAGTTCCGCGAGGACCTCTATTACCGCCTGTCTACCGTCCCCATCCGCGTGCCCGCCCTGCGGGACCGCAAGGAGGACATTCCCCTGCTCTTCCGCAAGTTCGCCGGGGATTTCTCGGAAAAGTACCGCACCCAGAGCGTGCAGCTCGATGCGGCCGCCCAGCAGCTGCTGGTGAACTACCCCTTCCCGGGCAATGTGCGGGAGCTTAAGAACATTGCCGAGCAGGTCTCGGTCCTTTCCGTAAACAAGAACATCACGGCCGAGGCCCTGGCCTCCTTCCTGCCCCAGCGCCCGAACGGAGCCGGCTCTTCGGCGAACCTGCCGATCATCTCGTCGGCGCCGACTTCCAACAACAGCGATTTCACCGCCACGGAGCGCGATATTCTCTACAAGCTCTTTTTCGATATGAAGAAGGACATGAGCGAGATCAAATCCGCCCTGTTCGAGCTCGCGCACGGTTCCTATTCCCCGCAGCGCCCCGGAGAGGCGTTCCCCGTGCAGCCGATGGCTCTGCCGCATATCCCCGAGCCGGCTTACGGGCAGAACAATTACGGGGGCGTCGGGACGTTTAACGTACAGCCGGTGACCAGCACGCATGTCGACGCGCATGAAGTGGTGGATGAATCCCTGTCGCTGACGGATAAGGAAAAGGAGCTCATCACCAAGGCGCTGAAGAAGCACAAGGGCCGCCGCCGCGACGCGGCGCATGAGCTGGGCATCAGCGAGCGCACGCTTTACCGCAAGATCAAGGAATACGATATCGAAGAATAGCTATGAGAAGATCCCGTTTCCTGAAGCTCGCACTGCTGCTGGTGCTGCCTTTCGCCGCGACGCTGGGCGGCTGCGGCGTCTATTCGTTCAGCGGCGCCAGCATAGAAGGCAAGAATATCCGGCTGGCTACGCTGGAGAACCGGGCGCGCAATGTGGTGCCCACGCTTTCCGCCCTGCTGACGGACAAGCTCCGCAACCGCATCGTCTCCCAGACCGGTCTCGCCCCCGTGAACACGCCCGATGCCGACTATGACGTTTCCGGCAGCATCACGGCCTACGAGATCACGGTTTCGGGGCTGCAGGGCGGAACGGCGCAGCAGGCTTCGCAGAACCGGCTTACCATCAATATCGAGATTAACTTCAAGAACCGGATCAATCCGAAAGCCGACTTCAAGCAGACGTTCTCGCGCTTCTCGGATTTCCCGGCGAACCGCTCCCTGCAGGACGTAGAGTCCGGCCTGATCGACGAGATCGGCAACCAGCTGGCGGATGACGTGTTCAATAAAGCATTTGTAAATTGGTAGCAGAAACTATGACCCCGGATACAGTCAGTAAATGGCTGCTTAACCCGCAGCAGAAACCGGCGCCCGAAACAGTTGCCCAGGCCGTCACGAACTGGGCAAC
>JASLDA010000380.1 GCA_030151745.1 Chitinophagaceae bacterium
GAAGAGCAATGCTGAGTCCCGACTATACAAGCTAAGGCTCCCGCTCCACTGCAAACTGCCTATTGCCAATTCCAAACAAGCTAAGGCTCCCGATCCACTGCAAACTGCAAACTGCCCACTGTAAACTTGTATAAGCTAAAGGCTAACTATGCTAAGGCTCCCGATCCACTGCAAACTGCCTACTGCAAACTGCTTACTACAAAAGCGCTCACCATGACATGCCTTTTATTTGGGATAGGCTTTAAGTACTATTTCTCAAGACCAATTCAACCATTCAACCCCGAATAAGCTGCAAACCCCCTGCGTGACTATTTTCGCTACCGGTTATGCGTGCGCGTGTCCGGGATTGGCTCTGGCGTTATCTGCCTGCGGAAGTGATTTCCATAGCGGCAACCCTGCTGCCCGCGCTCGTGACGGCCGGGAATGGGGGCTCGCATATGGCGGTCGCGCTTGCCGGCACCTGGGGCGGGAATATCGGTTACTTCGGAACGATACTGCTGCGCGATATCCTGAAGACACGCAAGGGACTGCGGCTGGCAGGACGGCGCTATACCCCGGTCTCGCTGCTGAAGAACATCCGTAACCTGCTTATCGAGTTCGGGCTCGCAGAGCTGCTGGACTCCTTCCTGATCCGCCCGGCGCTCATGTACTGGATGCCGCAGTGGACAGGTTCCCTGGGCTGGGGACTCTTCGCCGCGAAGCTCCTCGCAGACCTGACGTTCTACCTCCCGGCAATCTTTTTTTATGAGTGGAACAGGGGGAGGGGTAATTAGGCAATTAGTCAATTAGGCAATTAGCCAATTAGTCGATTGGTGAATTGGCTTGGGCGCCGGTGGGACGGGAAATCAACTCAGCCGATTGCTATGGCACAGACATTTCTTACTGCGGAATGGCGCAAGCTGATCATGGCGAACTATGCCGTGGATCCGCTGTTGCTGCAGCCTTACCTGCCAGCACATACGGAGCTCGACCTTTTCGAGGGGAAATGCTATGTAAGCCTGGTGGGTTTCATGTTTCAGAATACGCGGTTGAAAGGGATCAGGGTGCCGCTGCATGTTCATTTCGAGGAAGTCAATCTCCGGTTTTACGTGCAGCATACAGGCACCGGCGCACCGCGGAAGCGCGGTGTCGTCTTCATCAAGGAGCTGGTCCCGCGCGCCGCCCTGAGCTTTGTGGCAAATACCTTCTACGGCGAGAACTACGAAACACTGCCGATGCATCATAAATGGCACCGGGCGGCCTCGGGGCTGGTGGTCGGCTATCGCTGGAAGAAGGGCGGAATCTGGCAAAAGCTGCAGGTGACGGCGGGGCCGGAGGCGGTCCCGGCAGCCGGAGGCTCGCCGGAGGAATTCATTACCGAGCACTACTGGGGATATACGAAGCTGCGCGGCGGACATACTTCGGAGTACGAAGTGGTGCATCCGCGCTGGGACATCTATCCTGTGAAGCAATATACCGTCGACGTGAATTTCGGGCAGCTCTACGGAGCCCGCTGGGCTGCGCTGACGGATATGGAACCTGATTCTGTCTTGCTGGCAGAAGGCTCGGAGGTGACGGTCCGCTCCGGCTCCGCCATCCGTCTTGCCGGGCGATGACGGCGGCAAGATGTTTTTCCCCGGTCGGAGGAGATTGCCGCCCGCGCTGTCAGAGAAGAACTATCGACAGGCCGTAATCCGCAAACAGGATCAGGATGCAGCTCACGACCACCGCCGTAGTGGATGCCCGGCCGATCTCGAGCGCGCCGCCTTCTACGTAGTACCCGTAATACGCCGGGATGGACGAGATGATGAATGCGAAAGTGACCGACTTGGCCAGGGCGAAAAAGATATTATAGGGCAGAAAGCCGTTTATCAGTCCCTGGTGAAACTGCTCCTTGCTCAGGATGCTGGAGAACATGCCGGCAAGATAACCGCCCCAGATGCCGATGGCGATGGAAAGCATGATCAGGCAGGGCACCATGGTAAGGGCCGCCATGATCTTGGGCATAATCAGGTACGACTTCGTATTGACGCCCATGATCTCCAGGGCGTCGATCTGCTCGCTGACGCGCATGTTCCCCAGTTCCGAAGCGATCTTCGAGCCGACCACGCCGGCCAGGATAATGCAGATCACCGTCGGCGAAAGCTCCAGGATGATCGAGTCGCGGATGATGCCGGCGATCACCGATCTCGGGATGATAGGGGATACCAGCTGGTAGGCCGTCTGTACCGTAAGCACCATCCCGAGAAAGAGGGAGACGATGCTGACGATCGGCAGGGAGCGGATGCCGATATCGTTGCATTGCTTCATGAACTCGATCCAGTATTCGCGGATATTCTCAGGCCGGCGCAGCCCGCCTTTCAGCATCAGGGAATACTTACCGAAATGTTCGAGAAATCGTTTGATCATGCGCGGGGCAGCAGGATATGGCCGGCCTCAGGGCCCAAACTTAATCCATACTTCAGCAGCGGCCATAAATAATTGAGCCAGCATGCGCACAAAAAAAGAACCCGGCTGCAGGAGCCGGGTTCCAAAGGGAATCGAATGAAATTAAGCGAGCTTCTTCAGCTCTTCGATGCGGGCTTCCTTGTCCACTTCGTTCTTCAGTGAATCGCGCTTGTCCATATCCACCAGGATCGGGGCGGCCACGAAGATGGAAGAGTAGGTGCCCGTGATGACGCCGATCAGCATCGCGAATGCAAAGCCGCGGGTGGCTTCGCCGCCGAAGATGAACAGGATCAGAATCGTCAGGAACACCGACAGGGAGGTCATCACGGTACGGCTCAGCGTATCGTTGATGGCGCGGTTGATCACGCTTTGCTTGCTTTCTCCCGGGGATTTGCGGAAGTACTCGCGCACGCGGTCGAATACGATCACGGTATCGTTCATCGAGAAGCCGATCACGGTAAGTACCGCGGCGATGAAGTGCTGGTCGATCTCAAGCGCGAAGGGAACGCGGTCGCGCAGGAAGGAGAACACCGCGAGGGTGATGCTCACGTCGTGCAGCAGGGAGATGATGGTACCCAGCGAATACTGCCACTTGCGGAAGCGGATCAGGATATAGACGAAGATCGCCAGCAGGGATATGATCGTCGCGATTACGGAGCCGCGCTTCAGGTCTTCGGAGATCAGCGGGAGCACGGTACGCTCCTGGCCGGCGCCGCTGAGGTAGCTCGTGCGGAACTCGTCCAGCGTCGTGGACGCCGGGATGAAGTTGCCGGCCTTCAGGCCTTCGTAAAGCTTGGTACGTACCTGGGACGTCGCGTTCGTATCGGTGCTGGTAATCAGGTAGGACGTAGTGATATTGTAGGTATTGTTCGTACCGATGGTCTTGACGACGGGATATTCGCCGAAGAACGGCTTCAGCTTTTCGCGGATCTCGCTTACATGGTGCTCCTTGGCGAAGCGGATGTCGTAGGAGCGGCCGCCGGCGAACTCAACACCGTAGTCGTAGCCGTAGAACAGGGAGCCGATACCCAGCAGGAATACGATCGCGGAGATGGTATAGGTCACCTTGCGGGTTTCGATGAACTTGAAGTGCGCCTTGCGGAATACGGACTTGGACAGGGTGGTGAAGTAGTTGAAGTGGCGCTCGCGCTTGGTCCACATATCGGTGACCAGGCGGCTGACGAGGATGCCGCAGAACAGGGACAGGAGGAGACCGATGATCTGGGTGGTCGCGAAGCCGCGTACCGGGCCCAGGCCGAAGATGAACAGGATGATCGCGGTCAGCAGCTGTGTGATGTGACCGTCGAGCACCGGCGCGTACGAGCGGCGGTAACCGTCGCTCACGGCCTGCTGGTATCCCTTCCCGAGCGAGAGCTCTTCCTTGATACGCTCGAAGATGATAACGTTCGTATCCACGGCCATACCGATGGTCAGTACCAGACCTGCGATACCCGGCATGGTCAGGGTCGCGTGCAGGGCGGAGAGGATGCCTACGGTGAACAGGATATTCAGGATCAGGGCGATATTGGCCACCATGCCGCCTGTGTTGTAGTAGACAACCATCAGCACGAAGATGACCACGAAGGAGATCGCCAGCGAGGCCATGCCCGAAGCGATGTTCTCGGCGCCGAGGGTCGGGCCCACAACCTGCTCCTGCACGATATGCGCGGGGGCCGGAAGCTTACCGATCTTGAGGATATTGGCGAGGTCGGTAGCGTCCTGGGAGCTCATATGGCCGCTGATGGACGTGCGGCCGCCGGTGATCTCGCGGGCATTGTAGGGCGCGCTGTATACGCGGTCGTCCAGAACTACGGCCAGGTACTTGCCTGCGTTTTCACGGGTCATCTTGGCCCAGATCGCGCCGCCGGTCATGTCCATATCCATTACTACTTCCGGCTCGCCGGAGACCTGGTCGAAGTCGCTGCGTGCATCCACGATGTGGTCGCCTTCCAGTTTGGCGTTGTTGGAGCCGGAGACGGTCTTGAGGGCATAGACCGGTACCGGCACGGTGTTGTCGAAGCGCGTGGCTGCGTCGTCGGCGCCGAGCGCCAGCTTCACATTGTTCGGAAGGTAGGCCTTGACGATATCAGACTGGGTCAGCTCCAGGAAGCGGCTTACACTGCTCTTGGGGAGCAGCGCGATGACCGGGCCGCGGCCGTTGCTGGGAGCCATAAGCGACAGGAGCGGGTGCTCGTTGGCTTTGGACGAGCCGCTGTCCTTGCCTGCGGAGACGCCTCCTGCCAGGGCTTCGAGGGAGGAGCTGGTGTCCTTGCCGGCCGCGGCATGCGCGGTAGCAGCGGTATCCTTCGCCAGGGTATCGGCAGGAGCCGCTGCGGACTCGCCGTGAGCCTGGCGGGCCAGGGCTGCATCGGCCTTTTCAAGACCTTGGAAAACGGCGTTCAGGTCTTCGTACATTTCGAAGAACTGCAGCTTGGCGGTGCTTTGCAGGAACTCCCGGACGCGGTCCGGGTTGCGCACGCCGGCCAGCTCCACGGTGATGATGCCACGGTTCTTGTCCAGGGTGACGTTGGGCTGGGATACGCCGAACTTGTCGATACGCTTCTGCAGTACGTTATAAGTGCTGTTGATCGCTTCGCTGGCCTGGGAGCGGATGCGGTCCAGGACCTGCTTGTCGCTGCTCTGCAGGGTGATCTTGGTTTCGCCCGGCTTGGTGAACAGGCGGGCCAGGCCGCCGGCTCCCTTGTAGGACTGGCCGAAGAGCGTCACGAAGTCCGCCTGGCTGTTGGCTTTCAGCTTGCTGGCCTCGGCGATCGCCGCGTTCAGCGCCGGATCGGAGGGATTGTTGGACAGCGAGCGGACAAGCTCGTCGAGACTCACATCCAGCGTCACGTTCATACCCCCCTGCAGGTCGAGACCCAGGTTCAGCTCCTGGGCCTTTGCTTCCTGGTAGGTGTACTTGGCGAAGAGCAGGCTGACGACCTTCTCGCCCTGGATGCTGTCGGTGAGCGCTGCATAGCGGGCTTCAACCAGGGGATCGTCGCTCTTAACGCCTGGATTGGTAGCCTGGACTTGGCGCAGCGCCTTAGCCCGGTAAGCAGTCTCTACGTTTCTGACGAGGAAGGTGAAGGAAAGCTGATAGAGGGAGATCAGAATAAGCGCTGCGGTAAAAAACTTTACCAACCCTTTTAGCTGCATAGGTAGTGTCGTGTATTATGGACGAGATTTTTCGAGCGGGCAAAGATAATGTTTAATGATTTAGACATTCTATGGATTTCCGCCAACAAAAAGACAGGTTCCTGTAATTTTTTAACGCCGCCTTTTGGATTCGCCCGCAATGATTATTTTTACGGATTAGAGCCTTTTTCTAAATGGTGATTTGTCGCGCCGTACCCGTCCGTCTGTGCTGTGCAGGTGATTTCCCCGGCGGTCGCGCTCTCATCCCGGAAACAGGCTCTTGCAATATCTGATAATATCTATAGGAAATTCTACCTAAGCATATGATGCGAAAACTGACCCTGTTTCTCGGGGCATTGTGCGGTTTGTACGGCAGCCTGCAGGCGCAATATTGCGGTTTCGACCAGCTTCACCACCAGATGCTGCAGTCGTCGCCGGAATATGCGCAGCGCGTTCAGGTTAATGAAGCGCGTCTTGCCCAAATGGTGCAGCAAAATGCGAATGCGCTGATCCTGAACACGCCGAACGGGCCTGTTTACGAGATCCCCGTCGTCATCCACGTCGTTCATACCGGCGGCGCGCTCGGCACGGCTTATAACCCCACCGATGCGACCCTGCAGAGTATGATTGCCTACCTGAACGCCGCTTACGCGGCCACCTATGCAGGCTATCCTTCCGCAAGCACCGGCGGCACCGCCTTCCCGGTACAGTTCACGCTTGCAAAGCGCGCCCCGGGCTGCGGGGCCACCACCGGCATCGACCGCATCAACGGAACGACGGCCCTGGGTTCGGCATACACCACCTACGGCGTAAAGCGCAGCGGGGCCAACGGCGTTTCGGATCTCAGCCTGAAAGCCCTTAGCAACTGGAATCATAACGACTACTACAATATCTGGGTCGTCAACAAGATCGACAGCAACGACGGCACCTTCGGCACCTTCGTGGCGGGATACGCGGCCTTCCCGGGCACATCCGGCGCCCAGGACGGCACCGTGATGCTTGCGACCCAGGCTACTGCGGGCAATACCACGCTGCCGCACGAGATCGGTCACGCGTTCAGCCTGCTGCATATTTTCGAAGGAGACGACCCGGGGAATACCGGAGTCGCCACGACCTGTCCCGCCAATACCAACTGTGCATCCGACGGCGATAAGGTCTGCGATACCGAGCCCATGCGCCGCACGCCCTTCACCTGCCCCGGTCCCACGGCTATCAATACCTGCACCGGCGTGGCATATGCGAACGGACAGCACAATTTCATGGATTACTCCAGCTGCCCGGATCGCTTTACGTCCGGACAGCGCACTCGTTGGATGAACGGGCTGACCGCCCTGCGTCCCGGCCTGCTTTCCTCCATGGGCACCACCGCCCCGGGCACGGCCGTTACGGCAGCCAGCTGCACGCCCACGATCTCAAACCCGACGAATACCTTCGACGCCGGCATTTTCGAGGTCCGGCTCAATGACATGGTCGGGACTTCGGAAGGAGGCTACAACTCCGACGGGAATGTCCACTACATAGACCGCAGCTGCATCCAGCAGGCCAATATGACCGCCGGGCAGACATACAATATCAGCGTCAAGACCGGTCCAAGCCGGGAATATGTCCGCGTGTACATAGACTACAATAACGACGGCATCTTCAATACCACCACCGAGCTCGTCTACAGCGACAACGGAACCGCAGGCGTGCCGAACCAGGTGCATACAGGCACGATAACGATCCCGACTACCGTCGCTACCTGCGTGCCGCTGCGGATGCGGGTCGTTTCCGACCTCTTTTCCACCGGGGTGCCCCCCACGCCATGCATCGCCCTGGGCTACGGCCAGGCGGAGGATTACGGCGTAGTCATCAAGCCGACCCGTCCTACGGTAAATATGGCTTTTGCTTCCGGCAGCACGAATCCTTCCTGCGCAGGCACGCCGCTCAGCTTCACCGCCACGTACTCCGGGTCGCTTACGACCCCCGTATGGCGCTGGTACGTGAACGGCAACTTTACGGGATCGACGGGCAGCAGCTACACCAGCAGCACGCTCCTGAACGGGGACGTCGTCACCGCAAGCCTTTCCTATGTTACCGGCTGCGGCGCAGACAGCGTATTGACCAATGCCGTCACCATCATCCGCTCCGCCGTCGCTACGCCTTCCGTCGGCATCGCCGTGAGCGCCGGCAGCAACCCCGGCTGCTTCGGTACCGCGATAAGCTTCACCGCTACGCCCGTCAACGGGGGCCTCAGCCCGACCTACCAATGGTACGTGGGCTCCACGCTGCAGACAGGCGTGACCGGCAGCACCTTTACCAGCTCCAGCCTGCCCTGCAACTCCAGCGTATATGCCGTGCTGACTTCCAACATCAGCTGCGCATCCTCGTCGACCGCTACGTCCAATTCCATCAATTATACCTGCGGCACGGTTAACGCTTCCGTTACCATGTCCGTGACCGCGGGCAGCAACCCGACCTGCTCCGGCCGCGCGGTTACGTTCACGGCGAATCCTGTAAACGGCGGCGGCGCCCCGGCCTACCAGTGGTTTGTAAACGGCCTGGCCGTGCCCGGCGCAACCGGCGTCAGCTATACGAACAACAGCTATATCACCGGGGATTCCGTATATGTGCGCATGATCAGCAATTATCCCTGCGCCAGCACGTCCACCGTATTCTC
>JASLDA010000415.1 GCA_030151745.1 Chitinophagaceae bacterium
CCGGGGCAGGATAGCTTTACCGCATAAACCCCTCCCATGCGCCTGGCCCTTCTCCTGGTTCTTGCCCTGATCCCGCTCCTGCAGCGCCTTTCCGCGCAAAGCGCAAATCCCGGATTCACGGTCCGGGGCCGTGTCGTCGACAGCCCCGGGCACCGGGGGGCGGCAGGGGTCGAAATATTCCTGCCGGATCAGAAACGCATGGTGCTCTCCGGCGCGGACGGGGAATTTTCAATAGACGGCATGCTCCCCGGGATCTTCACGCTTTGTATCCGCGCGGATGCGGAGCCGTCCGATACGCTGAGGCTGTACGCGGACCCGGCGCATCCTGTGCTTCCCGATATCCAGGTACAGCGCCCGGCATACCCCGAGCCCGCCGCAGAGGCGATCCCCGAGATCGTCGTCCAGGCCGAGGATGCAGGGGGCGGCATCGGCGCCGGCGACTACGCGCCTGCCGCGGCCGGGCGCAACCCGTTCACCAGCGCTGCCGCGTTCGGCCTGTTTCCCTTCCGCTTCCGGGAGCGCGCTTACAGCCGCAGCAGCCAGGATGTGCTGATCAATGCTCTGCCCGTCCACGATCCGGCATCGCTGAACCTGCCCTGGAACAGCTGGAGCGGCATAACGGAGGCCTTCCGCAACCGCGACCGGCAGTACGGGCTCGGCATGTCGGATGCCGCTTTCGGCGGCCTGGCGGGGACGCTGGCTTTCGACCTGACCGCGGCTTCCCGGCGCCCCCGGACCCGGCTGCGCTATGCCCTCGCAAATCGCAGCTACCGCAATTCCCTGAGCTACAGCCGCAGCAGCGGATTGCTGCCTTCAGGCTGGGCCTGGGCCGTAGAAGCCTCGTACCGGCTGGCTCGCGTGGGCGTCGTGCCGGGCACTTTCTACGAGGGGGCCTCGCTCTACGCGGGTATCAGCCGGGCTTTCGGCCCCGGCAGCCTGCATCTCAGCGTCTGCGGGGCCTGGAGCCAGGCGGGGCACAGCGCCGCCGTTACTGAGGAGACGGTACGACTGACGGACAACGCCTGGTATAACCCCAACTGGGGCCTGCAGGAGGGAAGGGTCCGGAACGCGCGGGTCTCCTCGGGGTTTCAGCCCTTTGCGATCCTTACACATCAATACCGGCCCGGTAAGCGGTTCCGCCTCGAGACTTCGCTGCTGACGCAGGCCGGCCGCAGCGGTATCTCGGGGCTGGACTACTACAATGCTGCGAACCCGCGCCCGGACTATTACCGGTACCTGCCCTCTTACCTGCAGATGAGCGGGCGCGATCCGGAGCTGGCCGCGTTCTATTCGAGGCCGCAGATCGATTGGGACGAGCTTTATCAGCAGAACCTCCAGCAATGGGATTCCATTCAAAACGCGGGCGGCCAGGCCGGCAATACCGTAAGAGGCCGGCGCTCGGTCTACGTATTGTACCGGGATATGCAGGCCCTCCGGAAAATAGCGGCGGGCTCGAACCTGCAATGGAGGCCGGGGCGGGCGGTCCGGGTGAATGCCGGGCTCAGCGCGATATCGCAATCGGAGGAGCGGTACCGGGAACTGGCAGATCTGCTCGGCGGCGAATTCTATGTAAATACCGATCCATTCCAGAATGCGGGAGCCGGCAGGCTTGCGCAGTACGATATCGGCGTTCCCGACCGCCTCATCCGGAAAGGCGACCGCTACGGCTTCGACTATATCGCCCGCAGCCGGGAATCTTCCGCCTGGACGGGGCTCCAGGCGACCCTCGGGCGCTTCGACCTGCATCTCGGGGGACGCTGGCAATACCGGGGCTACCAGCGCGAGGGCCGCTTCCGGAGCGGGGTGTTCCCCGAATCGTCCTTCGGACCGGGAAGCTGGCTTGACCAGGCCGGGCTCATGTACAAGGGCGGCCTTTCCTACCGGCTGAGCGGGCGCAGCCTGCTCTCGCTCCAGGTCCTCAGCGGCAACCGGCTGCCCGGCTTCGACCAGCTGTTTATCGCCCCGCGCGTCCGCAATACGGTCAACGAGCTCGCCCGGCCGGAGGCGCTGCAGGGATTGGAATGCGGCCTTGCGCACCGCTCGCCGGGGCTGCATCTGCACCTGGCAGGGTTTGCGACGCGCAGCTCCGGGGGCGTGGAGCTGCGCCGCTACTACAGCGACGATCCGGCCTTTGCCTCGTTCGTGAACTGCCTCACGGCGGGCGTCTCCAAGCAATATACGGGTATCGAAGCCGGGGCGGAGCTCCGGCTGGGGCTGCCGCTTACGCTGCGCCTGGCGGTCTCGGCAACCGATGCGTTCTATGCGGCGAACCCGGAGGCCATGTATATCTACGGCGACAGCGACACGGCGCAGGTACCCCTCCGAAGAGAGGTCTTCCTGGAGAACCTGGCCCTGGCCTCAGGCCCCCAGACGGCGGGCACGCTGGGGATCGAATATCGTTCCGCAGGGTATTGGTACGCCGGCCTGACCGTCAATTACGCGGCGCGGAACTATGTGGACGTCAACCCCGAGCGGCGCAGCGAGGCTGCGATCCAGGGACTGGAGCGGGGCAGCGCGGCAATGCAGGCCATCCTGGACCAGGAGCGGCTCCCCGCGGCCTATACCATCGATGCCAGCGCGGGCAGGAACTGGCTCCTCTCCCAGTTCCTGAAACGGCTGCCCCGGGGCACATACCTGTACCTGAACGCCTCCCTGTCCAATCTGCTGGACCGGAGCTACCGCAGCGGGGGCTACGAGCAGCTCCGTTTCGATTTCGCCGGCCGGAACCCCCAAAAGTTTGCCAGCAAATACTACTACGCCCCGGGACGGAATTTCCTCCTGAGCATGAGCCTTCGCTGGTAAGTATTTAACCGTTAACCTCTAAACCGATCATCCGATGAAACGTCATCCCGGCCAGACCGGATTGCTCCTGCTGTTGTTCTTTGCCGCCTGCATCCGGAACGCTTACGAGATCCCGCCGGACAGATCGGGCGTCGACCCGGGGCTGCCGGTGAACCGCACGATCGCGCTGCTGAAGGCTATGAACGGCCTTTACGATTTCCGCACGGGCGGGGATACCACCCTGATCCGGAGCCCGGTTACGATCTCCGGGATCGTAACCGCGAACGACAAAAGCGGGAACCTGTACCAGTCGGTCGTGATCGAGGACAGTACCGGCGCCCTGCAGCTGCTTATCGACGGCTACAGCCTGTATGCCGCCTATCCCGTCGGCCGCAAGCTGTATGTCCGCTGCGCCGGGCTCACGCTGGGCTACAACGGCGGGACGCCGGTGCTGGGGCTGGGCGTGGACGAGCGGCTGAACGTGCAGCCGATCCCCGGCAGCCGCATCGACCAGCATATCGTCAAGGCGGATGTGGGCCATGCCGCGGCGCCCCTGGAGCTGCCGCTCGAAAAGCTCACGGCCGCCACGCTGGACCGGAGCCTCGTCAACCGCCTGGTGCGCCTCAGCGACGTGATGTTCAGCGACTCGTCCGGGACGCGCAGTTATGCGCAGCCCAACGCGACGACGAACCGGGAGATCCGGGACTGCGGCAACCGCAGGATCTCGCTCCGGACCAGCAACTACGCGAGCTTCGCCGCAGCGCCCCTCCCCGCCGGCAGCGGTACCGTCACCGGCATCTTCAGCATCTATACATCCACCGTCTCCGGCGCAGTATCCCCGCAGCTGACGATCCGGGATACCGGGGATGTGTCCATGCGCGCCCCGCGTTGCGGCTATACGGGCGGCGCTGCGGAGCCGCCGCCCCTGATAGGGATCGACAGCCTGCGCAGGCTGTATGCGGGGAAGCCGCTGCGCCTGCCCGCCCTCCGCATCGCGGGCATCGTAATCTCCGATGCCGCTTCCGGCAATATCAGCCCGGGATTGTTCATCCTCCAGGGCGGCTCCTGCGGGATCTCCGTCTACACCGGCGGCCAAGTCCCTTTTGTCCCGGGAGACTCGCTGCTGATAAGCCTGGGCGGGGACTCCCTCCGGAGCTATGCCGGCATGCTTGAGATAACGGGCGCCTCCGTATCGTCGATAGTCCGGGCCGGCTCGGGGCGGCCGGTCGTGCCGCGGACCCTGACGCTCGGCGCCCTGTATTCCGGCTTCTCCGCCTGCGAGGCCACCCTGGTCCGCGTCGACCAGGCCCGCGTGTCCGAGAGCGGCAGCTTCGGCGGGAGCCGCAGGCTGGAAGATGCTACCGGCAGCATAATACTCCGTACGGCCGGCACCGCCGTCTTCGCAGGCCAGCCCCTGCCGGTGGGGCCGAGGAGCTTTACGGGCATCGCGACCTGGTACAACGGTACCCGGCAGCTCTGCATGCGCAACATCGACGATGTTCGCTGAACCGACCTTTCATCTTTTCACCAAACCCATAAACCCTTATGCGCTACCTGCTATGCTTTTTCCTGATGGCCGCCTCCTCGCGGGCCGCAGCCCAGATCTATGTGACCGATACCAATGCCTATTACGTGCAGGATTTCGACGGGCTGGACTCGTTCGGAACCGGGGCCGTCGCCATGCCCGCCGGCTGGCATTTTTACGAGTGGGGATCGGCCGCCGACAATACATACCGGGCGGGGACCGGGTCTTCGGCCACTTCCGATACCTACAGCTTCGGCCCCTTGCGCAGCAGGGACCGCGCGCTTGGCTCGCTGGCCTCCGGGACCCTGACCCGGATCGTGTACGGCACCATGTTCATCAACCGCAGCGGCTCGGACATCAACGCCGTCTCCGTGGCCTGCAGGGGCGAGCAATGGCGGCGGGGCGGCTCCGGGGCTCCCGACAGCCTGCGCTGCTTTTTCACGACCGTCCGCGGCACCCGCCTCGACGATACCGGCTTCGCCGCCTGGACGGAAATCCCCGAATTGCTGTTCCAGTCCGTATCGACGCTGAAGAGCGCCGCCGCCCTGAACGGCAACGATTCCTGCCGCATCCTGCATGCCGATATCCCGCTTATGCTGCATCATAACGATACGCTTCTCATCCGCTGGCGCGACCTGAACGCTCCCGGCAACGACGACGGGCTGGCCGTCGACAGCTTCAGCATCCGCTTCCGGAACGGCGCGGTTACGCAAAGCAACCACCCCCGTCTCCTCTCGTTCGCCCCGGACAGCAATGCCCCGGGGCTCGCGCCGGACCTCAGCCTGGAGCTGAAATTCGACCGGGCGGTCCGGGCGGGAAGCGGCAGCCTGTACATCCGGGATTTGGGGACTTCCAGGGTCGATACGATCCCGGCAAGCGCGGGGCAGGGACGGAACGGGGGCCGCGACCTGGTGTTCGGCGGGCTGCCCCTGCTCCGGGGATGCGAGTACATGGTCCGCTTCGACTCGTCCGCCTTCGACAGCCTCGGCTACCGATCCTGCGGGCTGTACGACAGCAGCTGGATCTTCCGGGTCGCGGCGCTGGAGATCCCGCCGCGTTCGCAGCCCGGGGACCCGGGACTGCATGCCCTGGGCGACGGGCGTATCCTGCTCCGGCCGGGCTCCGCCTTTCCCGGCACCTGCCTGCTTCGGATCTATGGAATGGACGGGCGCCTGCTTTACGAGCGCCGGCTCCGGGTCGGAGCGGGGGATACGATCCTCGACCCGGGCCTGCCTGCCGGCTCCTGCTACGGCGTCCTGCTCGGGAGCGAAGGAAGGGTTCTGCGGGCCCGGCTATGCAGGCCCTGAGCGCCGATGCCGCCCGGGAAAGGAGCGCGGAGGTCTCGGTGGAATACGGCCGCCCGGTAAGGCTTACGCCGCCTCCG
>JASLDA010000510.1 GCA_030151745.1 Chitinophagaceae bacterium
CTGGCCTGGCCGCTGCGGCCGAACACAACCTGGTCGATGGACTTTATGGCTGACACCCTGAGCAACGGCGTGGCCTTCCGGAGCCTGAATATCATTGATGATTTTAATCGGGAAGCGCTACTCATCACCCTGGATACGTCGCTGACCAGCAAGCGGGTGATCCGGGAGCTGGACGGGCTCATTGCGTGGCGGGGAGCCCCTGCTAAGATCCGGGTGGACAACGGGCCGGAGTTCATCACTGAAGCGTTGACGCAATGGGCCAAGGACCGCGGGGTTGAGATACACTTCATTCAGCCGGGCAAGCCGTACCAGAACGGATATATGGAGCGATTCAACCGCAGTTTTCGGGAGGAAGTCCTGGAAGCCTATTCGTTTAGCAGACTCAGCGAGGCGCAGTCGATGGCCTATGCCTGGATGTGGATCTACAACAACGAGCGTCCGCACAGCGCTTTGGGGTACAAGCCGCCGACAACCTTCCTCAATGAACGTCTCCAGGGCTACGCCCTTCCGACGTTCATCGAGGAGCCAACCAAGTGGAATTCTTTAGTTTTAACCGTTTCTAACTGAGGGAAGCTTTCAAAAGCATTATTGATACTTCCTGGACTTTTTATACCGTCATTTTCTTTTCAGTCCCGATAGCGACTATTATCTTGATCATCAAAGCGGTTCAATGGCTCAAGACTTTTCTAAGAAATGAATAATAGTCTATTGTTCTGTCAAGCTAACTCGAGCACTTTATTAGATGGCCATTTATAACGGTCTTCATGGGGCATATAAAACAAACGAGCCCGAAGCACATTGCTCCGAACTCGTTTCATTATGTCGCACTTTTTCACAGCGCCGCGATATTCTTCTGAAAGAAGTCCTTAAACTTCCGGTTGGTGAACATCTTGTCGATAAGCTTTAGGAGCCGCCGCCTTCGGTAGGGGGCGGCGGCTTCCTGCAGTACAATAATCAGTGCGCTACTACAAGTTTTTCTTTGTACAGTTTGCCATCGGCAGTTACAAAAAGGATATACACCCCCTTTGAAAACGCCGCTACGCTGAACGACTTTTTTGACTGATTTGCCGCAGTCCAGGTTGTTATCTTCTTTCCGCTCAGATCGTACACGTCGACTTTAAGGGACCGGACATCGCCCGTAAAGTTCACGTGATCGTTCGCGGGATTCGGGCCTATGTCGAAAGGCCTGATGGATATTTCTCCGGTGGAAGTACTCAGCGCAGCAGTAAAGGAGCCCGTCATACCAGCATGTGTAGCATCCATGTAATTATAGGTGCCGGGTACTTTTATGACATAAATGTAGTGAAACGGGTCGTTATGCACACCGGTGTTCCAGGGGGTCGCGCCGCTTGGGATCGTGGTGCTTTGCACATTGAATCCTCTCCCCCCCCAGTTCCAGTCTACCGTATCGCCAACGCTGGCGGTAAAGGTCTGCGGGGTAAACGTATTCGCCCCGTCTCCTACCCAAATCATATGGGTCTTTGCGAAGGACGCGTTACAGGTCAGCAGCGTGCATGCTGCCATCGATGCCAGTTTGAATAGTTTTCTGCTCATAAATCGTCAGGTGTTTTGGGTGTTTTTAAAACATTTTACCGATAGACGACTGAGTTATCGAAGATGTTAGACCTGCGATCAAGAAATAAAAGTTCCATGTGAAGGATTGCCCTCAGCACCTGAATATTTCTACAGCGGAAATGTATCCTTGCCTGGAAAGAGGAATAGCTCCCTGACTGAGCAGCTGCGCTTGTCAATATGAGACGCCCTTCGTTCCCGTCGGGCGGACGGATGGCGCAAATGCGCCCCGTTTTTCGATGGCCTTCAGGTCGTCGATAAAACTGAACGAGCCGCGATTCTTCGAAAGCAGAATCGCAGCTCAATGAGTCCATGAATTCCTGCATTGCTGGAAATATCTGGGCTTGCGAAAGGCTGGCATTTTCAAGTCATCTTCGAGCGAGTGGACAGCCTGCAACCCCGGGAACTGCCAATAGGAGCGAATCAAAGAAGGCTTAAAACAGGCGCCTGTCTTTCCGTACCTGGCGCAGGTAATGCGTGAGGTCGGGGGAGGGACGGATGACGATAAGAAGGAGGGCGTAGACCAGGATCAGAATTGCCGACCTGTATCCCGTATCCAGAAATGGATTGGCTAGTCGTGGCAAGAGAAAAGTACCGCTATAGGCTATGCCGCCGCAAAGGAGGACCAGAAGCGTATTAATAGAAAAAGGATGCAAGCCCTTCTTTTGATAGAGAAAGGCCGCTTTGATGATGTTGGCGGCGGTCAGGCATAGGGTTGCCGTCCACGCTGCTCCGATAATGCCCCATTTTGGAATCGCATACCGCTCGCATGCGATGATAATAATCAGCAGAAAGAGTGAAAGCCGGAAATTAAACTTGTAATGCTCCGAGACCGCGATCAGCTCTGTATTCAGCCCGGTCGCTATGTCAACAATTCTGCCCAAAGAGAGAATCAACACGACAGGAACAATGGCAGTATATCCTTTTAAAACGGCGACTGCATTGTGAAGGTTGGCGGCAATCAGTACCCACATACCGGCTGTCGCAATGAGCATATTCAGTCCTGCGCGGGTGAAAAGATCTCTTACTTTTTCCCGCTCATCGTTCAAAAACGCCTGCGAGAGCTTGGGCGCAGCAGCCGAAGTCATGGCACGATAAGGTGCATACATGATGCTGATGAAGAACTGCGCATTGGCGTAAATGGCTACGTCGGCCAAGCCCGTGCGCGAAAGCGGTCCAAGCATCAGAATGTCGACGAAGCCAATGAGGTTAAGCGTGGCGGTTG
>JASLDA010000469.1 GCA_030151745.1 Chitinophagaceae bacterium
CGCGCGTTGAGCAGCGTACCGACTTCGAAAAGCTGATCATGGAAGTGGTTACCGATGGTACCATTCATCCTGAAGAGGCGGTAAAGGAAGCTTCCCGCATTCTCATCCAGCACCTGATGATCATCACCGACGAGAACATCAGCCTGGATACCCGCAAGGAAGATGCGCCGGCCGCCATCGACGAGGAGACCCTGCAGCTGCGCAAGACGCTCAATACGCCGCTGGAAGATCTGGAGCTGTCCGTCCGTGCATTCAACTGCCTGAAGGCCGCCAAGATCAATTCCCTCAGCGAGCTGGTCCAGTATACACAGGAAGAGCTGATGAAGTTCCGCAACTTCGGCCAGAAGTCCCTGAGCGAAATCGAGCAGGTGCTCAACGAGCGCGGCCTCGGCTTCGGCATGGACATCAGCAAGGTGCAGATCGTAGACTAATTCAAAAGGTAAAAGTCAAAAAGAAAAACAGTCGCTTGCGACTGTTTTTCCCAACAGGGGCTTTTTGAATTTTACTTTTTACTTTTTACTTTTTCAATGAGCCTGCAATTCCTTGACACGGTGCAGCGCTTTTAAACCATCAACGTCATGCGTCACGGAGACAAGATCAAGAACCTGGGCCGTACGGCCTCCCACCGCCGCGCTCTTATGAGCAACCTGGCCTGCTCCCTCATCGAGCACAAGCGTATCATCACCACCCTCACCAAGGCAAAGAGCCTCCGCGTTTATGCCGAGCCGCTGATCACCCGCTCCAAGGTGGACAACATGCACAACCGCCGCGTTGTGTTCTCCTACCTCCAGGATAAGGAAGCGATCAAGGAACTCTTCGGCGTTATCGGCGACAAGGTTGCCAACCGTCCGGGTGGCTACACGCGTATCATCAAGATGCCCCGCCGTCTTGGTGACGCCGCTGATATGGCGCTGATCGAGCTCGTAGACTTCAACGAAACCTACAGCACCGGCAGCAAGACTGAAGCGAAGAAGACCCGCCGCAGCCGCCGTGGCGGTTCCGCAGCGCCGGTCGCCGATGCAACTGCAGAAAAGAGCACCGCTCCCGATACAGATGCACGCGCTACGGCCGATGCCGTTGCCGCCAGCCACGAAGCTGACGAAGCCGTAACCGACACCGTGATCCCTGCTACCGACGAAAGCGGCGAAACTCCCGCCCAAGCCGAAGGCGGCGAAGGCGCCGGCGCTTAATCGCGACCAGGTCCGATAAATTGAAAGGCCGCTTCGAAAGAAGCGGCCTTTTTAATGCAAAATTTAAAATGCAGAAGCCGGGAACGGAAAATGTCCTGGGCAAGATCTCCCGGAGTGTGCGAGGAGCAACTCCGGAAGGGTTGCGACAATCTTCAATCTTCAATCTCAGATCTTAAATCCTCCTCATCCTTCCCTTTCATCCTTCCGTGCTGCTTCAGGGCCTGAGCCAGCACCCATTCCATCTGCCCGTTGACCGAGCGGAACTCGTCGGCCGCCCAGCGTTCCAGCGCCTTGTAGGTGCTTTCGTCCAGGCGGAGCACAAATGATTTTTTAGCTGAAGCGGCCATCCGTTCTTAATAAGTTGCTGTTTGGGGAAGGAGATTCGCGGGTAAGAAGCAGCGGGCACGAAGCGTGTAGCAGGAGGCCACTCCGTGCCCGCTGCGGCAGAGATTACTGGTACAGGGAGCCGGTATTCAGCACGGGCTGCGCGCTCTTTTCGCCGCAGAGGACGACCATCAGGTTGCTTACCATCGTGGCTTTCTTCTCCTCGTCAAGCTCGACGATATTCTTCTTGCTGAGCATTTCCAGCGCCATTTCCACCATGCCCACGGCACCCTCCACGATCTTGCTGCGGGCGGCCACGATGGCAGTAGCCTGCTGGCGCTGCAGCATGGCGCCGGCAATCTCCGGGGCATATGCCAGGTGCGAGATCCGGGCTTCGGCAATGGTGAGCCCGGCCTTGGCGAGCCGCTCGTTCAGCTCCTGCTCCAGCAGGGCGTTCACCTGCTCGCCGCCGTCGCGAAGCGTGATGACGGCCGTCTCGTCCTCCATATGATCGTAGGCGAAGCTCGTAGCCAGGTTGCGGAGCGCGGCTTCGCTCTGGGTGCGTATGTACTGAACGTAGTCTGCAGCTTCGTACACGGCCTTATAGGTCTCGGTAACCTGCCAGACGAGCACGGCCGCGATCTCGATGGGATTTCCCATCTTATCGTTCACCTTCAGGGTTGGCGTCTGCAGGTTCTGCATGCGCTGTGTGACTTTCATGGCGCTGTAAAGCGGGTTCACGAAAAAGAGCCCGTTCTCCTTTACCGTGCCGACGTACTTGCCGAAGAACGAAAGCACCCGGGCGTGATTCGGCTGGATGATCATCAGGCCTTTCCAGATGAAGAACGCGCACAGTATGCACAGCCCGGCAGCGAGCCCGAAGCCGGGAGAGGCCTGGGCCTGCGCCTGGCTGAAGCAGTAGGCGGCAAATGCCAGTAAGAGTATGGAAATGAGTAAGGCAAGGTAGCCGTTGACCGGGCGGGTAGTTTTTTCCATGGTGATTGTGTTGTGATATCAATATGATATCAAAGTTGGAAAAGCTTTCCCGGATTTCCAAATTTGCCGCTGCCGGGTCCGCCCCGGCGCTGTAGATTGCAATACTGCGCTTCGCCGGGACTCACGTATCCGGCCGGCGATCCCGACCCAACCTTCGCCGGCAGTCGCTCGTCAAATTCATGGTATGAGAATATCCACCTTAGCCGCTATCCTTTTCCTGTTCGTTACCGCGAAGGCCTTTGCCCAGGGGATACAGTTCGAGACGGGCGACTGGAAATCCGTGCTGGATAAGGCCGTCAGGGAAAAGAAGCTTATTTACGTCGACGTCTATACAAGCTGGTGCGGCCCCTGCAAAATGCTGGCCGCGCAGGTGTTCCCGCAGCCGGAAGCCGGCGACAAATACAACCGGCATTTCGTGAATTACCGCATCGACGCTGAGAAAGGGGAGGGAGTGGCCCTGGCGCAGCGGTATGCGGTAAACCGGTACCCGACCCACCTTTTCATCGATCCTGCCACGCAGAAGCTGGTGTACCGCAGCTCCGGGGCGACGGCGAGCGTCAGCGAGTTCAACCACCATGCCGACCTTGCGCTGCAGGAGCTCGGCGATCCGCTGAGCCTGGACAAGTATGCCGCGAAATACAAGGCAGGGGAGCGTTCCGAGCGTTTCCTGCGGGCCTACCTGGAAAAGGCCGGGCGACTGAGTCAGCCCGAGGAAGCGGTCCTGGGCAGCTATGTCGATGCCATAGCGTCGCGTCCGGCAGCGGACTCCACGATCGCCTTTGTCCTGGGGCAGGTGTCGGTCCTGGACGCCAAAGCGGTGCCTTTCCTGATGGCCAATGCGCAATACTTTGCCAGCCGGCCCGAGGGGCCGGGCCTGGTCGATTATTTCGGGCGCTGGAGCTACGGCAGCTTCGAGCAGGCGGTGCGGGAACGGGATCCGGCACGGCTGGATACCATGCTGAAGCGCATCCACCGCTATACGAGAAACGCCGATGCCGCGATGGATTATTGGTACCGGACCCAGTTTTACGCCAGGACCGGCGATCTTCAGGCTTCGCTGAAAGCCGGGATGGCGGAAGCCGAATATCTTACAGCGAAGCCGCTAAGCTACTATCAGGAAGAGGATGCGAAAGCCGCGGCCCAGGCCCGCCAGTCGATCCGCGTACAACTGAAGCGGATGAATGCCGACAGCGCGAAGCTGGAAGAGCTCGTCGAGATGAACATAAAGCAGCAGCCCGCCATGCTGCATTCGTCCTCTTTTTTTACCGCTACCAATCTGAACAATATCGCATGGCAGGTCTACGAGCAGCAGCGTCAGGATCCCGCCATGCTGAATAAGGCCCTGTCCTGGTCCCGGCGCGCCATGGATCTGACGGCGGGTACTTCCGGCTGGACAGGGAACGCCAATACCAATGCGCACCTGCTTTATGCCGTGGGCCGGAAGGATGAGGCGGTTAAGATGCTGGAAGCTGCAGTGGCCCGGGCGGCGGAAGCCGATGCGGCTTCGCTGAAGGCCTCGCTCGAAGCGATGCAGGCCGGGAAGCTCTAGCGGCCGGCAGGCTAAATTTCGGCTTTCTTCTCCACCGCCATAGCCAGGTACCGGAATGCCCCGCTCTTATAGCCTGCGCGCATGTCCTGGAAGGATTTGAGAAAGGCGACGAGCTCCCTGCCGTGTTTCCAGGCGAAGTCCCAGATGGCTTTGGGCTTTACGATCTCCGAGCTCAGGTCCCAGGTTTTGGCCACGGCATGGTTCATGTCCTCGAACCAGATCATCCGCAGGCCATTGTCGTCGAAATGCCGCTTATACTCCGCCAGGGTCGGCAAGTCCACCAGCATGCCTTCTTCAATAGGACGGAT
>JASLDA010000480.1 GCA_030151745.1 Chitinophagaceae bacterium
CGTTCATAGCGGACCCTGCCGCCGACCAGCTCGCGCCGCTGTCGTCGGTCCGGAAGATCCCGTCCCTGGCTGCGGAGGCGTATACCAGGCCGGGGCCCCCTGTGCTCAGGTGTGTGACCTGGCGTGCATGGAAGCCGCTGTCGTCGCTGCGCCAGCCCGAATTGTTGAGGTTCCCGTAGAGAATGCCCTGATCCGTGCCGACTAGAAAATAATTGCTTTCGGAGCCCAGGTCATAGACGTTCCCGAAGCGGAAGGAGGTATTGGGAAGAATATTGCTGAAGCTGGTCCCGCCGTTTGACGAGTAGAGGACGGTGTCCTGCACGGCGGTGCCGCGCACGGAAGCCAGGATATTGCTGCCATTTACGGCGACGGCGCCGACGCTGCGACCCGAAAGCAGGGCCGGGCCGAAGCTCATGCCGTCATCTGTAGACATGCGCAGCCCATTGCTGCCCGTTACCCAGAGGGTATCGTTCTTCCACAGCATTTTGCCGTCAAGGCCGGACATGCTGTTTTGGTTCATGAACGTCTGGCCATTGTCCAGGCTTTTAAAGAGGCCGCCCGAGGTCGTCATATAGATGGCATTGTTATGAACGCTCAGGTAATTGGCAAAGGCGTTCCCGAATGTCAGGTTGCGCGGAGCCCAGGTCATGCCGTTGTCCGAGCTCAGGTACAGGCCGGAGTCGTCGCGGATCGCCAGGTAGTTCGGAGCTACCAGCGCGACGCTTCGATACGTATTACCGATACGGAGATCGCCGCTGACATTCGACCAGTTGGCTCCGAAATTATTGCTGTAGTATACCCCGCCGCCTACCGTCCCTGCCAGGATCTCCGTTCCGTTCACGTGCATGCTGGCGAGCAATACGCAGGACAGGCTGTTCCAGTTCGGCGTCAGCGGCTGCCAATTCGAGTTCGTCTGCTCGTAGACGCCGCCCCGGGTCGCCACAAGCACCCGGCCGGCCTGCATATCAAACATCCTGGCCTGCCCGCCCCGGGGACCATTGGACTCGTAGGGCTGCTGTTGGGCCAATGCTGGTACAGTGAGGGTGGAAAATAGAAAGTATAGTATTTTTTTCATAGGCATAGTGTGAACCCGTACCGGACTCTACGTAAATGTAAGACGCATAGGGGGCCTGCAGGACATTTCCAATAAATAATTCCGATAATCCCGGGGGCGGGCGGCACGGAACTTTGTAACCCAATTCTGAATTCTGAGCCATGACGGAAAACCATGTAGATGTCGTGCTGATCGGCGCGGGCATTATGAGCGCTACGCTGGCAAGCTTGCTGAAAGTCCTGGAGCCGGGACTGAAGATCCATATTTACGAGCGCCTGGACGATGTGGCGGCAGAAAGCTCCGATGCCTGGAACAATGCAGGCACCGGGCATTCCGCGTTCTGCGAGCTGAACTATACGCCGGAAAAGCCGGACGGCAGCATCGATATTTCAAAAGCGATGCGGATCGCGGCGCAGTTTGAAGTCAGTAAGGAGTTCTGGGCCTGGGCCGTTGAGTCCGGCTGGCTGGATGATCCGGGAAAATTCATTTCTCCCGTGCCGCATATGAGCTTCGTAAAGGGGGCTCAGAACGTGGCCTTCCTGCATCATCGCCACGATGCGCTGACCAAAAGCCCGTTGTTCCAGGGCATGCAGTTCAGCACGAACCGGAACGTGCTGCGCGACTGGATCCCGCTGGTCATGGAAGGCCGCGATGAATCGGAGCCAGTTGCCGCCACCCGCATGGACATCGGCACCGACGTCAATTTCGGCACCTTGTCGCGGGCGCTTTTCGAGCACCTGCAGACCCTGCCGGACGTCCGGCTTTTTACAGGTCATGAAATCCGGGATATCGATCGCGACGACGATATCGACGACGACCTGAAATCGGGGGAGGCTCCCGATTTCGGCAAGCCCCGCTGGAAGCTGCGCATCAAAGACCGCAGGAGCGGGACCAAGCTCCGGATCAGCGCCGGCTTTGTCTTTATCGGGGCCGGGGGCGGCGCGCTGCCGTTGCTGGAAAAGGCAGACATCCCCGAAGCCGAGGGTTACGGCGGTTTTCCCGTGAGCGGGCAGTGGCTGATCTGCCAGGACGAAGCGCTGGCCGCCCGGCATGATGCCAAGGTTTACGGCATGGCCGAGGTCGGGGCGCCTCCCATGAGCGTGCCCCACCTGGACCGGCGCATCATCGACGGCAGGCCTGCCCTGCTGTTCGGACCCTATGCCGGCTTTTCGACCCGTTTTCTCAAGCACGGCTCGCTGATGGATCTGCCGCTGTCGCTGAACTGGAGCAATATCCGGCCGATGATCTCGGTGGGTATCCACAATATGCCGCTGACGAAATACCTCATCGACCAGGTGCGTCAAAGCGACGACGACCGCCTGGAGGCGCTGCGTAAGTTCATGCCGGAGGCCAATGGTGCGGATTGGAAGCTGGCCGTCGCGGGTCAACGGGTGCAGGTGATCAAAAAGCACGATGGCGGCGGGGTGCTGGAGTTCGGCACCGAGGTCGTGGCTGCCGCGGACGGCTCCCTGGCGGCATTGCTCGGCGCGTCGCCAGGAGCAAGCACGGCCGTCAGCATCATGATCGAGCTGATCGGGCGCTGCTTCGGCAAAGACCGGTACGAGGGCGCGCTCCGGCAGATTATTCCTACGCTCGGATTGCGGCTGGACAATAACATGCAGCTGCTGCAGGAAACCCGCAGGCGTACGCATGAGATCCTGGGATTGCCGCGCTGGCAGCCGGTGCATTGAGCCCTCAGGCTGTGCGCAACGATCCTTCATTGAGGAATTGGCGGAAGGAACTTGCGCTGCCCGGTACATGTCG
>JASLDA010000032.1 GCA_030151745.1 Chitinophagaceae bacterium
CCACACGACATTGAAAACTGCCCTGGACCAGTTCGGCGAAGACCTGTACCCGGAGTATAAGCGGCAATGCGACGAGTATTTCATGAACAGGCACCGCGGCAATGAGGCCCGGGGCATCGGCGGTGTTTTCTACGACCATCTCCGGCCCGCAAACACGGGCGAGGCCGAGCGCCTGTTCGCATTCCAGCAAGCCTGTGCCGGAGCGTTCCTGCCGGCCTACCTCCCCATCGTACAGCGCCGCCGCGAGACCCCCTTCGGCGATGCGGAAAAGTTCTGGCAGGAGATCCGCCGCGGGCGCTACGTGGAGTTCAACCTCATCCACGATCGCGGCACGCTCTTCGGCCTTCGCACCGGCGGCCGCACCGAAAGCATCCTGATGAGCTTGCCGGCGACGGTGCGCTGGGAATACGATTACCAGCCCGAGGCCGGCAGCCGCGAGGCCGAGCTGGTGGCGCATCTCAGCCCCCAGGACTGGGTGAACATGGATGCGGAGCAAACTTAAACGGGCCGGTCCATGCTCCCAAGCCGGTAAATCAGGCGCTGGGGCAACCGGCCGGGGATTTCAACTAGCCAATAATTTTCAAAGTATGTACATGCAAAGAAGACATCGCATCCTGAGGGCCGGGGCTGGCATCCGGAGCATGGTCGCGGAGACGAAGCTGAGCCCGGAGGATTTCATCATGCCGGTGTTCATCGTAGAAGGAGAAAACCAGAAAGTGCCCATCGCTTCCATGCCGGGCTATTTCCGCTACTCGCTGGACCTGCTGATCGGGGAGCTGGAAGAAGCCTGGTCCCTGGGTATCCGTTGCGTGAATACCTATATCAAATGTCCCCAGGAGCTGAAGGACAATACCGGTCAGGAAAGCTGGAACCCCGGCGGCCTCATGCAGCGCAGCATCCGCGCAATCAAAGCCGCGCTGCCGGAAATGGTGATCATGAGCGATGTGGCGCTGGACCCCTACTCCTCCTACGGTCATGACGGTATAGTACATGACGGTCAGATCCTCAACGATGAAACCGTCGGGGCGCTGGTGAAGATGAGCCTGAGCCATGCGGAGGCCGGCGCGGATTTCGTGGCGCCGAGCGATATGATGGACGGCCGCACCGGGGCCATCCGCGCGGGCTTTGAAGCGGCCGGCTACACAAAGACCGGTATCATGTCCTATGCCGCGAAATACGCATCCTGCTTCTACGGCCCCTTCCGCGACGCCCTGGACTCCGCCCCGGGCTTCGGCGACAAGAAGAGCTACCAGATGAACCCGGCCAACCGCCGCGAAGCCATCGACGAGGTGCTGGCCGACGTGGCCGAAGGCGCCGACATCGTCATGGTGAAGCCGGCACTCGCCTATCTCGACATCATCCGCGAAGTGCGCAATGCCGTGCATATCCCGGTCAGCGCCTACCAGGTCAGCGGCGAGTACGCCATGATCAAGGCCGCAGCGGCCAACGGCTGGCTGGACGAGGAGCGCGCCATCCTGGAAACCCTTACCTCGATCCGCCGCGCCGGCGCCGATCTGATCTCAACCTATTTTGCCAAAGACGCAGCCCGGCTGCTCGCCTGACAACCTATGCAACGTACCAACAGTGAGCGCCTCTTCGCCGAAGCGCAGCGCTCCATTCCCGGCGGGGTCAACTCGCCCGTCCGCGCCTTCCGCAGCGTAGGCGGCACACCCGTATTCATGGAGCGGGCCGAAGGCGCCTACCTGCACGACGCCGACGGCAACAGCTATATCGACTATATAAACAGCTGGGGACCCATGATCCTCGGCCATTCCTTCGGGCCGGTAGTCGCCGCCGTTCAGGCACAGGCCGCGGTCGCGACCTCCTTCGGAGCCCCGACCTCGCTGGAAACCGCCATGGCCGAGCTTATCCGCAGCATGTCTCCCGGCATCGACCTCATCCGCATGGTGAGCAGCGGTACCGAAGCCTGCATGAGCGCCCTGCGCCTGGCCCGAGGCTATACCGGCCGCAACAAGATCCTCAAGTTCGACGGCTGCTACCACGGTCATGCCGATGCCTTCCTGGTCAAGGCCGGCAGCGGCGTCGCCACCTTCGATATCCAGGAAGTGCCGGGCATTCCGCAGGCTGTCTCCGCAGATACGCTGGTTGCGCCGTATAACAGCCTGGACGCCGTGGAAGAGCTCGTCAGGGCGAATCCCGGACAGATCGCAGCGATCATCCTCGAGCCAGTAGCCGGCAATATGGGCTGCATCCCGCCCCTGCCCGGCTATGCGGAAGGACTCCGCGCCATCTGCGACCGCGAAGGTATCCTCCTCATCTTCGACGAGGTGATGACCGGCTTCCGCCTCGCCGCGGGCGGCGCTCAGGAGCGGCTCGGCATCCGTGCCGATCTCGTGACCTACGGCAAGGTGATCGGCGGCGGCATGCCGGTCGGCGCCTTCGGCGGGCGCCGCGAGATCATGGAAAAGATCGCCCCCCTGGGCAGCGTGTACCAGGCCGGAACGCTGAGCGGCAATCCCATTGCCATGATTGCGGGCTACACTACGCTCAAATACCTGCAGGAACACCCGGAAGTCTATACACAGATCGATGCGCAGACCGCCGCGATCGGCGCGGGCCTGGAGCGCATCGCGAAAGAGAACGGCGTGCCGGTAAGGATCAACCGCCTCGGCAGCATGATCAGCCTGCACTTCTGCGAGCATGCCGTGACCGACTTCGACTCCGCCAAGACCGCCGACACCGCGCGCTTCAACGGCTTCTTCCATTACATGCTCGACAACGGCGTCTATCTGCCGCCCAGCGCCTACGAGACCTGGTTCATCAGCATGGCGATCGAAGCAAAGGAAGTGGACCGGACACTGAGCTTGTTTGAAAGTTATTGTCGGTTATAGTTGGAGTGTTGGAAGGTTGGAAAGTTCGAATGTTACTCATGTTGGAAAATTTCAATCTCCTAACGCGAGGCATCGAACATTCCAACGCGTAGCATCCAACGCCGCAGGCATCCGACATT
>JASLDA010000041.1 GCA_030151745.1 Chitinophagaceae bacterium
TCGTCCTAATTGCACCAAGAGGAATTGAAACAATGCTGAGGCCCCTATGGTGCCCGGCCTGGTGCCGTCCTAATTGCACCAAGAGGAATTGAAACAGGCTCCCGTTTCCATGTCGACAAATCGGACAAGTCCTAATTGCACCAAGAGGAATTGAAACCGGTATTATGGGCGTAGCCCCGCCAGACGCCCTTGGGTCCTAATTGCACCAAGAGGAATTGAAACACCTTGATCTCAACAGAATAGTCATCATCTTCAGGAGGTCCTAATTGCACCAAGAGGAATTGAAACTCGGCTCACAGACGGGGCGGGACTTTACAGCCCCGGTCCTAATTGCACCAAGAGGAATTGAAACTCTTGAAATGCTCTTTGAGGTGGCTGCAGATTGATCGTCCTAATTGCACCAAGAGGAATTGAAACTAGATAAGGCGGGCGGGCTTACCGCCATTACGCCGAGTCCTAATTGCACCAAGAGGAATTGAAACTGTTTGCGTTTTCGATAAGTTGTTATTGATTTTGGGTCCTAATTGCACCAAGAGGAATTGAAAGGTATGTAGCGAAACCTGGAAACGCGGCTATGCCGGTCCTAATTGCACCAAGAGGAATTGAAACGGCTCGTGCCGGTACAGTTGTCCCTGCGACCCGCATCCTAATTGCACCAAGAGGAATTGAACAGCATATACTGTCCTTGAGACGATGGACTACGCTCTAGTCCTAATTGCACTCAGAGGAGTTGAAACGTCGCGAGCCCCACAGCTAGGACCAGGATAAACCCTCAATCACCCCCCGATGCATTGAGACCGCGTAGGGAAGACAGGATTCGAACCGCCGTAGCCATACTCGCCACCCACTCCCCAAAAACAAAAGCCGCCCCTGGCGGGCGGCTTTCGGAAGTTCGTTCGAATCGCTTACTGGCGGGTGAAGCGGCGGGTTGCCACTACGCGGCCGTGAGCGTCCATAAGGCGCATGAAGTAAATACCGGTCGGCATATCGTCCAGTACGATCCGGGCGCTGCCGTTCGTAGCGGGTTTGTAGATGGGGCCTACCAGCTTGCCGATGAGGTTGAAAACGGCGATGGTCTTCACACCGGAGTTCGGATCGTAGATCACATTTACCGCATCTCGGGCCGGGTTCGGGTAAAGAACGATATCGTCGCTGGAAGTAACGGTATTCACACCGAGTGCGCCCTTGGTGGCGATGAACGTCAGCGTGCGGCTGTCGCCGCTGTTCATGTCCTGCATGTAAACGCGTACGAAGGCGGAGGTGCCGTTAGCAGGGTTGTTTGTATCGAAAAGAACGTGGAAATCATGTTCCAGGCCATCGAAGTTAGCACCGTTATATTCCAGCGATTCCTTCTTGATCGCAGGATTAAACACGTTCTGGCTGGGCGTCGCGCTATAGGTATAGCATTGCTGGTTATCGCAGACGCCGGCGTTTTCAATACCCCAGCCCGCAACGGTGCCGAGGTTATGCGATACAACATTCCACTTCAGAACCAGCGGATTGGCAGACCCGCTTTTAATCCGGTTTTCAACCGTGAACGAGCTTCCGCCGGTATAGCTCCCGGTCGCTGTATCCTTCCCGTTCTGGGTTACTATCTGGGCATGTGCCGCCCCCGCCTGGAGCAGGAAAAGGACACTAAAAAGGCTAAGTAAAACGTTTCTCATATTCAGACGGCTTCAAAATGTGTGGCAAGATATTTACTGATTCTGGATTTTCCAAATATTGTGCCTCACACTCCCTGTTTTAGCGAATCTTTTGTGAAAGGCCGTTCGTACTTTGCCGCGGCCCGTATGGGCAAATTTGTGAGAAGCTTCGCTAAAAACTCACGAATTTGTCCCTGCGAAGTACGATTCCCGTGCTAGGTAACGCTCCTCTTATGTTCTCAAAGCTGTTCCAACGTATCAAACGCCGTAAACTGCTGTTCGCCGCCGGCGGGCTGGTGCTGTTCGCCGGCCTCTTCATCCAGGGGATGGAAGGCTCCTCCTACTTCGAAGTATCCAAAAACCTCGATATCTACGCCACGGTTCTCAAGGAGCTCAACACGTATTACGTCGATCCGATCGAGCCGGGAAAGCTCACCAAGACGGGCATCGACGCCATGCTCGATGACCTCGACCCCTACACGAACTATATCACCGAAAGCGATATGGAAGACTACGAGTTCCAGGTCACGGGACGCTACGGGGGCATCGGGGCGACCATGCGCCGCCGGGACGACCAGATCTTCATCGGCGACGTGTACGAGGGCAGCCCGGCTCAGAAGGCGGGCCTGCACCCGGGAGACCTGCTGATCTCCATCGACGGCCACGCCGCCAAGGGCAAGTCCGTGGAGGATATCAGCGTGCTGCTCAAGGGCGCCCCGGGCACCCAGGTATCGATCCGCGTGAAGGACGCACTGATCAACCAGGAAGAAACCCGGCTGGTGACGCGGGGCGAGATCGAGCTCTCCTCCGTGCCGTTCGCGGGGCTCATCGGGCCGAACAAGGACGTGGCCTTCGTGCGGCTAACGCAATTCACCCCGAACTGCGCACGCCAGGTCCGCAATGCGCTGGACAGCCTGAAGGCGGCCAGGCAGGACTTGAAGGGGGTGGTGCTGGATCTGCGCAACAACCCCGGCGGCCTGCTGGACGAGGCGGTCAATGTCTGCAACCTGTTTACGGACCGCGAGCAGCTGGTCGTAAGCACCAAGGGCAAGATGCACGAATGGGACAAGGATTTTAAGACTTCCGGCCCGGCCTGGGACCTGCGCATCCCGCTTGCCGTCTTGATCAACCATAGCTCGGCCTCCGCTTCGGAGATCGTTTCCGGCACCATGCAGGACCTGGACCGGGGCGTGATCATCGGCGAGAGGTCCTACGGGAAAGGCCTGGTGCAGACGACGCGCCCGCTGGGCTTCAATGCCCGCCTGAAGCTGACCACGGCCCGTTACTATACGCCGAGCGGCCGCTGCATCCAGGCCCTGGACTATACGCACCGCAATGCCGACGGCAGCGTGGGCCGGGTGCCAGACTCCCTGAAGAAGCTCTACAAGACGAAGGGGGGCCGCAAGGTGCTGAGCGGCGGGGGCGTGGATCCGGACGTGGAGGTGACCAGCCCGGAGGTAAGCCGGCTCGCCGTGACGCTGTACACCAAGAACTTCCTGTTCGACTACGCGACGCAGTACGTGCGGGCGCATAAGACCTTGGCCGACCCGATGAGCTTCAGTCTGAGCCCGGCCGAATGGGCCGAATTCACGAAATGGCTCGAGGGCAAGGACTATTCATACAAGACCACTACCGAAGAAGCCCTGGATTCCCTGCAAAGCACCGCCCAGCGCGAGAAATATTTCGATGCGGCAAAGGCGGAGTTCGCCGCGCTGCGGGCTAAAGTGGGCCACGACAAGAAGCAGGATCTGCAGAAGAACCAGAAGGAGGTGAAGGCGATGCTGGAAAGCGAGATCGTGTCCCGCTACTATTTCCTGCGCGGGCGGATCGCACATAGCCTGCAGGACGATTCCGATGTGGCCAAGGCCCTGGACCTGATCGCTGCGCCGACACAGTACAGCGCGCTGCTGCAGCCGAAGAAATGACCCGGATGCCGGCGCTGCGGCGCCTGAAGCGGAGGCTTGATTGGCGATAAGCAATTTGCAGTAGGCCGTGGAGCGGGAGCCGCGTTCGCGCAGCGGGTGCTTGCGCTGGCAGAATGTCCGGGTGGAAAGCAGGAAGCTGCGTCAGCGCTCCGGCGGCCTGGCCAGCGGTTTCGCGAAAAGGGGGCGGGCAATTACGGTGCTGCCCTGCATTCTGAACCGCGGCGCCGGCTCAGGCCGCTTGTTCCCAGCGGCTGCGCTCTTCCCAGGAGATGTTCATGGTCTCGCAGGCCTGTTCCAGGGAGGCCGGAGGCCGGCTGCCGATGAGATAGATCAGCGCCGCCGCCGCGAAGGCGACGAATGCCGGGCTGGACGTCAGCAGCATCAGCACGATCACCAGCAGGGCCGGGCCCTGGGCAAGCGCCCAGCGGATGATCTGCGCGCTCCGGTATGCATCCAGCTTGCGCTCGAGCACCGGCATGGCGCGCACATCCCCGAGCCGGCGGCGAAACAGGACGATGCTGGCTGCAATGCCGGTCATGGCGATGATGCCCGCCACGGTCAGCAGCACCGGTTCGCGTTCCGGGAACAGGGGTCGGACCGAGCCGAGCTTCTTCTGCAGGATAGCGATCGCGGCGAACAGAAATACGCCGACGCAAAGCGAGAGGTGCAGGATGCGGAGCGCGCGCAGGTACGAAGCGGGAGCAGGAAGCATGGGCAGGGAATGAAAGACGAAAATAAGTCCCTGAGCCGGGCTTCCGCTCCCTTGTATGAGGGATCGGCGCTTGAGCTGGATCACCCGGTGCCCTGCAACCGGGTTAAAGATTTCAGAACGAAGACTTTCGACTTGTTCCCGGTCCCGGCATCACCAAGTCAGGCGTCCTGGCACAGCTCTACCAGCACGCCGTTGGTGCCTTTCGGATGCAGGAAACAGACGATCTTGCCGTCGGCTCCGGGCTTGGGCTCGTCGCTGAGCAGCTCGAAGCCCAAAGCCTGCAGGCGCTTCATCTCGGCGCGGATGTTCTCGACCGCGAAGGCGATGTGGTGGATGCCTTCCCCCTTCTTCTCCAGGAATTTGCCGATCGGGCCGTCGGCCCGCGTCGTCTGCAGCAACTCGATCTTGTTTTCCCCGGTTTGGAAAAATGCGGTTTCCACACCTTCCCGCTCCACGGTTTCGGTCTTGTAGCAAGGGGTGTTCAAAAGTTGCTCAAATAGGGGAATGGAGCGGCTCAGATCCTTGACGGCGATGCCGATGTGCTCGATATGCTGCATGCGGGATAGGTTTTCTAAATGGTAATATTCTCTGATTTGGACGCAGGGGAACTGGCAAATCGGCCCGCCTGGCGTACCTTTACATCCCACAAATATCTATTCTGAAGGGAAACTAACGCGCATGGAACTGAAGCTGCCCATATACCTGGACAATAACGCAACCACCCCAATGGATCCCCGGGTGCTGGAAGCGATGATCCCTTATTTTACCGAGAAGTTCGGCAATGCCGCTTCCCGTTCCCACGCTTTCGGCTGGGAAGCCGAAGAGGCTGTCGACTACGCCCGCGAGCAGGTTGCCAGGCTGATCGGCGCAGACCCTAAGGAAATCATCTTCACCTCCGGCGCCACGGAGGCGGACAACCTCGCTATCAAGGGCGTGTACGAAATGTACGCCTCCAAGGGCAATCATATCATCACCGCCACTACCGAGCACAAAGCGGTGCTCGATACCTGCAAGCATATCGAAAAGCTCGGCGGCCAGGTGACCTACCTGGACGTGAAGGCCGACGGCCTGGTGGACCTGGCCGAGCTGGAAGCGGCCATCACCCCGCAGACGATCCTGATCGCCATCATGTGGGGAAATAACGAGATCGGCGTTATCCAGCCTGTCCGCGAGATCTCCGCGATCGCCAGGAAGCACGGCGTGCTGTTCTTTACGGACGGCACCCAGGCCGTAGGCAAGATCCCGGTGGACGTGAACAAGGACGGCATCGACCTGATGGCCTTCTCCGGCCACAAGATGTATGGCCCCAAGGGCGTCGGTGCCCTGTATGTACGCCGCAAGAACCCGCGCGTAAAGGTTACGGCCCAGATGGACGGCGGCGGCCACGAGCGCGGCATGCGCAGCGGTACCCTGAACGTCCCGGGCATCGTCGGCTTCGGCCGCGCCTGCGAGCTCTGCATGCAGGAAATGGAAAGCGAGGCAGCCCGCCTGAGCGTGATGCGCGACCGTCTCGAGGCCGGCCTGATGGCCCTCGAGGAAGCTTACGTGAACGGCAATACGGAGCACCGCCTGCCGCACGTGGCCAATATCTCCTTCAAGTACGTCGAAGGCGAAGGCCTGATGATGGGCTTCAACAAGAATATCGCTCTGTCTTCCGGCTCCGCCTGCACCTCCGCATCCCTGGAACCCAGCTACGTGCTGAAGGCCCTGGGCCTCGGCGACGACCTGGCGCACTCTTCCCTCCGCTTCGGCCTCGGCCGCTTCACCACCGACGAGCAGATCGACTACACGATCAAGGCCGTCAGCGAAACGGTGCTGAAGCTCCGCGAGATGAGCCCGCTCTGGGAAATGTGGAAGGAAGGCGTGGACCTCGACAAGATCGAGTGGGCGCACCACTAATCAATGCAAAATGGCAAAATGCAAAAGTCAAAACCTGCATTTTGTGAACCTAAATAAGAATGGTTTTGACTTTTGATTTTTAAATTTTGAATTGTCATGGCATACTCAGAGAAAGTAATTGACCACTACCAGAATCCCAAGAACGTGGGTACGCTGGATAAGAATAAGCCGAACGTGGGCACCGGCCTGGTAGGAGCCCCCGAATGCGGCGACGTCATGCGCCTGCAGATCGAGGTGGACGAGGCTACGGGCGTGATTTCCGATGCGAAGTTCAAGACCTTCGGCTGCGGCTCCGCGATCGCCTCCTCTTCCCTGGCTACGGAATGGCTGAAGGGCAAGACCGTCGACCAGGCCCTGGCTATCGACAATATGGACATCGTGGAAGAGCTGGCCCTGCCGCCGGTAAAGATCCACTGCTCCGTGCTGGCCGAAGACGCCATCAAGGCCGCCATCAACGACTATCGCGTGAAAAACGGCCTGCCCGCGCTGGCCGAAGCTGCCGCACACTAAGAACGAGACAGAAACGGAAGGAGAGCAAGATGAGCAGCGTACAGCAAAATACGAACACGAACGGATCGACACCTCCGGGCCTCCCGGGCATCCATATCACCGAAAAGGCCCGCAGGAAGGTCGAGCAGCTCAAGGCCGAGGCCGGGCTGGGCGACGATTATTTTCTGCGCGTCGGAGTCGTCGGCGGCGGCTGCTCGGGGCTCAGCTACAAGCTGGACTTCGACAATGAATCGCAGCCCACGGACCAGGTGTTCGAGGACAAGGGTATCCGCCTGGTGACCGATCTGAAGTCGTTCCTGTATCTCTGCGACACGGAGCTCGATTTCTCCGACGGGCTCAACGGCAAGGGGTTCCATTTCATCAACCCCAACGCCAGCCGGAGCTGCGGCTGCGGCGAAAGCTTCTCGGTTTAAGCCCGGTTGCCGATATTTAAAAAGCGACGCTCTTCGAAGAGCGTCGCTTTTTCTTTGTCGCTGACAGTTCTTCCGGCGCTTGCTTCGGGCCCGCCGGTCCGTGCAGCGTTATGGAAACTTCGACCTGCCACCGGACACAGGCAGAGCCTTTCAGATCCCTGCTTCCTGGGGCCGCTTACCGCGGGTTGTTTGAATGGATATTGCCGCCGCTGGTGCCGGTGCCCCCATTGGTATTGACACCGCCGCCTGCGCCCGAAGGACTCGTCTTGGGATCGATGCCGTTGGGATTGGTATTCGTGTTATTGTTGGTATTGTTCCGGTCTACGTCGTTGCGCTGGTTCATGCGGTCGGAGGGCGGTGATTGCTGGTTCGCCGGCGCGGGCGTTCTCGGCGTGGTCTCCGTACGGTCGTGCTCGCGGGTCTTGGTGCGGTTCGTGCGATCGGTCTGGGCATAGCCGATCACCCCGGCCAATACCAGGGCGGCAGCGATCAAAATGGCCTTTTTCATATGAGGGATGCGTTTGGTTCAGTGTTTCGGCGGCCGGTGAAAGCCGCGTGGTAAGCGGATAAAAACCGGGCCCGGGCATGCCCCGGCATGTTAAAACCCAGCGCGCCGGGCCGCGTTTTAGCGTAAGCGTATTAGCGAAAATGATAGCCCGCAGTGCGGGTTTTGAGTACTTTTGTATAAAGTTGCAATTATGTTGAAGACCGGAAATACCATTGTGAGCATATATAGCGAAATGACCCCGAACCCGGAGACGATGAAGTTTGTCGCCAACAAGCTGCTGTACCCGGGCAAGAGCATTGATTTTCCGGAAGAAAGCAGCGCCGGCCCTTCGCCGCTGGCCAAGGAACTGTTTGCATTTCCCTTCATCCGCGCGGTATTTATCGCGTCCAATTTCGTGACGCTGACCAAAACGCTGGATACGGACTGGAACGATGTCATCCCGACCATCCGCGAGTTCCTGAAGAATTACCTGGAAGAGGGTAAGCCCGTCATCAACGAGGACGAGATCCCTGCCCGCAGGACGGAAGCTTCCGATGCGAACGAGAACGATCCGGATGTCGTAAAGCGCATCAAGGAGCTGCTTGAGAACTACGTGAAGCCGGCCGTCGAGATGGATGGCGGCGCGATCGCCTTCCGCAGCTATAACGACGGGGTGGTGAAGCTGATGATGCAGGGCTCCTGCTCCGGTTGCCCCTCTTCGATGATCACGCTTAAAAGCGGCATCGAAGGCATGATGAAGCGCATGATTCCCGAGGTAAAGGAAGTCGTCGCCGAAGCGGAATAAGAACTGAGATCCCACAAAGTCTTCCAAATAAGAACGGCCTTTGCAGCTCGCTGCAAAGGCCGTTCCCTTTCAATCTTAAATCTACGATCTAAGATCTCGAATCCACTTAATTCAGTCCTGCCAGGGCCTTGTCGATAGCCTCGTAATCAGGCTCTTCGCCGGCGTTCTCAAGGATCTCGGAATGCACGATCCGGCCTTCCTTGTCTATGACGAACGCAGAGCGCTTGGAGACGCCTTTCAGGCCCATGACCCAGTTCTCGTAGAGTGTTCCATAGGCAGTGGAGGCGTCCTTGTTGAAGTCGGACAGCAGCGGGAAATTCAGGCCGTTCTTCGTGCGGAACTCGCCGAGCGTGAACGGCATGTCTACGGAAATGCCGTAAACCTGGGCGTTCATGTCGTTGTAGCGGGCCAGGTTGTCGCGGAAGCTGCAGAGCTCCTTGGTGCAGACGCCGGTAAAGGCGGCCGGGAAGAACAGCAGCACTACGTTCCTGCCCTGCTGCTCGGAAAGCTTCACAGCATTCTTCTCGGTGTCAAAGAGCGTAAAGTCGGGAGCCTGCTGGCCGGGTTGGAGAGACATGGAGTTTTTGTTTTTAGAGATGGATGATTACGGCGCAAAGTTCGGAGATGAAGGCTTTGGCCGCTTCTGCCAGTTTTTACGCCCGATCTCCGCACGGTGAAAAAATGGCCGTGCAAAATGCTCGTTAACCGACAGCGGCAGCAGCGCCGCTGCAAAAATGTCCGATTCAGGGCTCTGGCACAATTGCTGCTGAAAACAGCACAAAACCACCTTTTTACAACCAATTCGCTATTCTTACCATGGCAACAATCACCCCACTCCACGATCGGGTTATCGTAAAACCCAGTGCAGCTGAAGAAGTTACGGCCGGCGGCATCATCATCCCCGATACCGCTCAGGAAAAGCCCATGCGCGGAACCGTTATCGCCGTAGGCCCGGGCAAGCCGGACGAGCCGACGACCGTCCAGGTAGGCGATACCGTCCTGTACGGCAAATACGCCGGTACCGAAGTGAACATCGAAGGTGAAGTACACCTGATCATGCGCGAAAGCGATATCCTCGGCGTCGTAAACAACTAATTCAAAATTCCAGATGCAGCATTCAAAAGTGCAGCATGTATACCCTGCGGCATCGAATTAAATTGCAGAATCGGGGCTCGCAGCACATATCGCCGAGCTTCTTTTGCATTCTAAATTTTGAATTTTGCATTTGACACCTCTCCAATAAAAATCCGAAACCAAAATGGCAAAGCAACTCCATTTCAATACCGACGCCCGCGCCAAGATGCTGCGCGGCGTTGACGCTCTGGCAGACGCAGTGAAGGTAACCCTCGGTCCCAAGGGCCGCAACGTGGTTATCGAGAAGAAGTTCGGCGCTCCCGGCATCACCAAGGACGGTGTATCCGTAGCCAAGGAAATCGAGCTCGAAGACGCAATCGAGAACATGGGCGCGCAAATGGTCAAGGAAGTCGCTTCCAAGACTGCTGACGTTGCCGGTGAC
>JASLDA010000053.1 GCA_030151745.1 Chitinophagaceae bacterium
GGTTCCAAAGGCGTTGCGCAGCGTATTGCCAACGGCCGGATCACGGTCCCGGCGCATTTCTGGAAGATCCTGCTCGTGCTGCCCGAAGGAAACGACGACCTGAAGCGCATCACGGAGAATACCGAGGTCATAGCGGTCGATATGCCGAATACGCAAAGCGCGGGGCATTACGGCTGGCAGTCGTTCCGCTGCACGGTCGCCTCCATCGAGAGGGCTACGGGCTACCGGTTCTTCAGCGCGCTGCCGGATGCGGTGGCGGCGGTCCTGAAGGCAAAATAGGGGGGCGTTTACGGGACGCTCAGGTCTCGACGGCTGCGGTCCGGATTATGGCGGCCTCGCCCTGCGTTATCGCCGCGATGTCGATCGTGGGCCCGTGGCGGTACACGCAAATGTCGTCAGTCCGGCTTTTCAGCAGCCGAAACAAGTCTTCCCATTGCTGCAGGTAGGTCCTGAGACCCTCGTCGCCGGGATCTACGGAGTCCCGGATCGACTGGAGGAAATGCTCAGCATCCTCGGTGCTTGCCGCCCCGCCGAGCGAGGCTTTCACGGCGTCCTGGCTTGCCAGCCCCTCCCGGGCGGGAAGCAGCTCCAGCCCGGCCTCCGTCTCGCTGATGTACAGCATGTCGCGGATCGCCAGGCCGATTTCCCCGCGGAAGGACGGGCCGGCACTGTTTACATCGCTTATTGCCATATGCCTTTAAGTGCCGAAGAACGGAAAATTCGGCGAATATCAGCGCAGGACCAGCTTGAAAGCGCCTCCGGCGGAGAGCGAGGGTTGCTGGACGATATACAAGCCCCGGGGCCAGGTTGCGACGTCGATGTTGATATTGCCCAGCCGGTCGGGCTCGCCCGTCCACTGCTTCCGGCCCTGCATATCGATGATCCGGAGCGGCCCGCGGTCCGAGGTGTATATATGGATCGTCGTCGTCGCCGGGTTCGGCCAGGCATACAGGCCGTAAGCCAGGGAGGTCTCGGCCGTCTTGAGAGGCGGCTGCTGCCGGTAGCGTAGCTTGGCGAGATAAGGCACGTATTTGCCCGGCACCGCCGTGGTCGAAATCCGGACGCTGTCGAACCCGATGCTGTTGAGATCGGATGCGATGCCTGTGATATAGAGCGCCGAGCCGTCCGAGGCGATATGCTGGATCGAGCTGTAGTCGGCATTTATATTCTTGGCCCACATTGCCTGGCCGCTGCTTCCGCCGTAGGCTACCACCGTTCCGTTCATCGTCGTATTGTTCGTGGCGATGCCTCCAGAGCCCCAGATTGCCGGTCCCTGGCTTTCAGGGGCCAGGATGAGCATCGAGTCGGCGGCCAGCGCCTTGCCCGTGCCTGCGAAGCTGAGCGGCCCCTGGCTGACGCTGGCTACGGGGCGCTGGGCGGCCCAGGAAAGCGTGCCGTTGCTGTCCAGGCGGGCAAGCAGGTAATCCGGGTCGGGGCTGTCGCTGAAGTGGTGTGTCGCCAGCGTGGTCGAGTCGAGAAGATCGCCGCTCAGGTACACGCCGCCGTCCGGCGCGGCATTCAGGCTGCGCTCATTGCAGCTGATGTCGTTGAGGAAATAATGCCATTTGTGCTTATTGTCGGCCGAGTAGCGGACGATGTACCAGGGATAGCTCAGCAGGGGGGATACCGCGGCCTTGGTGCCGTTGAAATCCATCATGCTGGAAGACATGCAGTTGCCCAGTATGTAAGTGCCGCCTGAAGCGTCCCGTGCGATCCCCGTGACCTGGCTGCGTGTATTTTGCCGGATCAGGGTCGTGCGGATACCGGTTGTCAGGTCGTACTGGCTGATCCTGCTGCCTTGGGCACTGTCTACGGAAAGATAGAGGTAGTTCCCGTCGATGATGAAGGTCTCGGCACTGCAGTACTGGTCGCTGCCTACCATCGTGAACCAATTCGGGTCGAGCGTATGAGCCTGCAGGCGAAGCAGGAAATGATCCGAGCTGGAGCCTAACATACCGGGCGTTATGTATCCGCCGCCTATCTTTATTGAGTCGTGCAGCGTCCCCAGGATATACCAGTTCCCGGCCGCGTCGGCACGGGCTTGTATGAGGCTGATATTGCCGGAAAGGGTGGTCGTTACCATTGGATTGCCGGAGCTGTCCAATTCCTGGAACCTGTAGTCGCCCAGCATGTTCCCGGCGATTATATTCTGGTTCTGGATGCAGCCCCAGAGAATGCGGTCCTGGGAGGTGGCGAGCACCTGACGCGCGTAGGCCGGGTTTACGCTGTAGGTTATATTCCCGTCCCGGAGCGCCCAGGACCATTGCGCCTGCTGGGCTCCGGCGTCATGCGCGGCGGCGGCAATCAGGGCAGTAAACAGGAATGCGTAGCGTTTTTTCATAGGGATTATATTGGCGTACGCCAAGTTATACCTCGCAAGGGATAAAATCGAATGTTTTCTTGCGAAACACTGTCATTGATTTATCTCTTGCGGAGTATGGCAGGCCCCTTTGCAGGAAGCAAAGAACCGTTTTCCCGGAAACCAGCAGGGCCATCGCCCGGCGGATCAGCTGCCGTAAGCGTATTCGCTCAGGTATTCGTAGCGCGGGGTCAGCCGGCCGTCTGCGCAGATCGTGGCGCGGTCGATGATATCGCTGCCGGATTTGCTGAGCAGCTCGCGGAGCACGTACTTCTCGAAGTGCGTCCCGAAATGCGCGGAGGCGTCGCGGGGCAGCTCGTTGGGCAGGTTGTCCACGGCCATGATGTCGACGATCGCCTCGTCGTGCATGAACGGCTCGGTGCGCTGCAGGCTGTAGCGGTTGACGCCGTAGACGGGATTGTCGATCGTGGTGGAGCCCATGTTCAGGGGGACGGAGCCGTCGGCGTCGCAGGTGATGTCGGCAATGACGTTCATCCGGTAATTGGGAGCGGAGACCTCCGTTTTTTCGAAGAGCCTCGGCACGTCCTTGTCCCAGTATGTGCCGTTCATCAGAATGTCCGTGCGGCTCAGGAAGGGGTGGAAAATGCTCCTGTACTCCGTCGGGTTCGCGTGGAAATCGTCGCGGTGGTAATCCCCGCCGTCTTTGCGGACGTACAGCGACCCGCCCTTGAGATGCGTATAGACCGGGTAGTCGAATTCTTGGGCCAGGAAGTCCTGCGGTTCGAGGTATTCCACATCGAGGTAGTGCATGATCTCGAGCACGCCTGCGGCTACCTTGCCGGAGCCGGTGACCACGATCCGTACGGGAGGCAGCACCAGGTCGTCGTAGACCTTCTTCAGGCCTTCGGTAGTGCCGATATAATGCGCGGCGGGAAGATTGAAGGAAGCATACCGCTTCCCGTAGGTCAGCAACCCGTTGTGCGCGCCTACGAGGCCTGCGAAGAAGCCGAAGCCGAGGATGCGCTGTTCGTCGCTGTGCGTCAGGCATTCGTAGTCGATCATGCGAATGCGCTTCGCGATGAGCGCCTGCATCAGCGGCCGGTTATAGGCCTGGGCCTTCTTTGTATGCGAGAAGAAAAAGTACGTCTTGCCGGGTACCAGTGCGTCTACCGGCACTTCCTTGATCCCGAGAATGATGTCGCAGTCGGAGAGATCTTCCTGCAGCGGAACGCCGGCGGCAGTGTACTCATCGTCCCGGTAGCAGCGGTTCGGGGAAGGCTGGGCGACGATCTGGAGTCCCGGGTGATCGTACATGATCTGGGCGCACTGC
Organism: Chitinophagaceae bacterium; assembly: GCA_030151745.1. Taxonomy (GTDB): domain Bacteria; phylum Bacteroidota; class Bacteroidia; order Chitinophagales; family Chitinophagaceae; genus UBA1952. Next base: position 3,651 of record JASLDA010000053.1, read on the forward strand.
TGCGGGGTAAGGGCTACGCGGGTGTCCGGCGGGGTCTTTCCTTCCCGGACAAGGCCGATGCGGGGGGCGGTGTACATTTGGCCCAAAGATAGCCTACTATGAGCGCGGTGCCTGACTACTTCGAGTTGTATGAGATGAAGCCAACATTAAATCCGGATGCCGCCGAGCTTCGCAGCAGGTATTATGCGCTCAGCCGTAAATACCACCCGGACCGGGCTGGCGGTGCGGATCCGGACGCGCTTCTTATGAAGGCCTCTCAAGTGAACGAGGGGTACCGGCTGCTGGGGGATCCCGATGCGCTGATGGGCTATGTGCTGCGGCGCGAGGGCGTAGCGGAGGATAACGAGCAGTACCAGCTGCCGCCGGATTTCCTGATGGACATGATCGAGCTGAATGAGGCCGTAGGCGACGCGGCGCTGGACCCGGACGGCGCCGGGAACGCGAAGCGCGAGCTGGAAGCCGCGCTGCAGGCCTGGGAAGAAGGAGTGGCGCCGCTACGCGAGAGGTACAATTCCGGAGACAACAGTCCCGGCTTGCTGGCCAAGCTGAAAGATTTCTATTACCGGAAGAAATACCTGGAACGAGTGCGGGAGCGGATGTGATATTTTGTTTGATGAAGTTGGATGGTGTTTGATGAAGTTGGATAATGTTCTTCATAGTGGATCATCTGGCCCCGGTCTGTTTCCCATCCAACACCATCCAACCCTATCCAACCCTATCCAACCCTATCCAACCCTATCCAACACCATCCAACGAAACAAATTATCTAAACGCATTGTACAATGCGGCCCATTTGATCATTCGACCATCCAGCCGGCACTACAAGTGTTTCATCGCCTCGCGCTTGCTGAGGCCGGACATGGGATGCGTGTCTACGAATGCCCGGACCCAGTCGGGGTCCGTCTTTGCGTATTGGCGCAGCGCCCAGCCGATGGCCTTGCGCAGGAAGAACTCCTTTGATTCCAGGTGCGGCAGGATGCAGGCTTCGAGCAGGGCCGTATCCGTTTTATCCGCGTAGAACATTTGATGGATGATGGCGCTGCGGTTCAGCCAGAAATTTCCGGAGCCGATATAGCGCTTAATCACGGGCGCCGCCTCTTCCGGGAATTTCGCGGCCCATTCGCCCAGGGAGCGCTCCGCCAGGAAGTCGACCGTATCCCACCAGCTTTTGTGCGTGATCAGCCATTCGATAAGCCGGATCGTGTCCTTATTGAACGATTTGCGCCGGTGATAGAGCCAGTCGGTGGCCATCTGGTGCAGCTCGCGCTCGGGCTCTTCGTAAAGCGCTTTCAGCATCCGTTCCCATTGATCCTCCGGCAGCGAGGCGTATTGTCTGAAGACTTCCTTCTGGATCTGCCGGCGCGGCACGGCCTTCACCCCGAAGAACGGGGCGATGTTTTTCATGTAATCGGACATGGGCTGTGCGTCGGCCGGGTTGGCCGCCTCCTGGAACAGCTCTCTGATTTCGGCGATGTCGGGGTTCATGATGCTGCGCACCGCAGGGGATGGATTTGTCGGTTCCCTGCGAAGCTTGCGGCGAATGTACTTCTTGCCGGGTATAGCTACATGGGCGGGCCGGGAGATGTCTGAAGTTCCGGCACATCCCCTATTTTTGCGCTCCTTGCCCCGATGGCGGAACTGGTAGACGCGCTAGACTCAAAATCTTGTTTCGGCAACGGAGTGCAGGTTCGATTCCTGTTCGGGGCACCAAAGTGGAAAGGTCGGCAATAAGCTGACCTTTCTTCTTTTTTTGAAATGCTCAAACCTGCGCTGACAGTGGCTTTCAAGGCAAGCACGGGATTTTCCGCTACGGTTCGATATTTTGTTTTGTCAAAAACAGCTTTCACTAGCGAATGCTCTTAGGCTAATGCGGAATACGGTTCATCCAGGTCGTATTGCAAGCGACCAGCCATGGAAAGAAGCTGATGAACATGATTACAAGGGCGTCTATGCATCTATGTATACTGCGGTCCAAGAGTTAATGAGCATGGGATGCAAAAGCCATTTGCTTGAAAGCATAGTAGTCAGAAATAGTTGGTAAAATTGGTTGAATGCTCTTCGATCAAAGCCCGATCTCTGAATTTACGAAATCCTTCGCTCCGTCCGGACCGGTGAGCTCGAGAAGCGCATAGTCGCTATCTATGGTTAGGCGGAACGTAAAGAAGCCGCAGCAAGCCCGCTCCGTCTTTACAAATTCGTTGAGCTGGTCAAGCCGGGCGTCATCTGCTTTGAACGTATAGGAATATCCGTCCGGGAGCTCCTTTCGCTCCAGCACCTGCGCCTTTAGCGCAGCTATTACCGTCGACTTACGCTGCTGAAGCTCCTTCGACGTGAGCTTGCATGCAAGTGCTTTAGTGCTGTTCAGCTTCGTCTTGCTTGGGGGTGTGTTTGATCCGCAGCCTGGGCCGCGGGATTTGCGGTTTTGAGCCTGGGCACCGGAATAGCAGGCAACAGCCAATAAAGAAGAAAGGATGATGCGTAGGCATGCGCTACGTCTCCCGGAGGAAGAGCTCTTCATACAAGAAGCAGTTGTTGGATGGAAAATTAGATCAAGCGAAAGGGGCTGGGAATACTGGCCCCAACTTCATTCCCCGGCGAGCCCGGGAACACAGCCGATGCCGGGTATGCAGCAACTGGATGAGGCGATCGGGAGTTCGGCCAACGGCAGCTTTTCTTATTGGGATATCTCCCTACCCGAATCCTGCACGGATAAACGAGCGTCCTGTCAAACCGGCCCCTGTGCGGCAACCATCTTACGGCCAGGGGCAGTCTTAAGGAGCGGAGATCCTTTCCAGCTCGGCAAATATTTTGATCAGTGCCTGCCCTTTTTCCGAAAGCGTGTATTCGACGTGCATGGGCTTATTGCTGACGACCGCCTTTTCCAGCAACCCGGTCTCGTGAAGCTCCT
>JASLDA010000447.1 GCA_030151745.1 Chitinophagaceae bacterium
CGGCGAGCTCCGCGCTATCGGCGCCACCACGCTCAACGAGTACCAGAAGTATTTCGAAAAGGACAAGGCCCTCGAGCGCCGCTTCCAGAAGGTCTTCGTCGACGAGCCGAGCATGGAGGACGCGATCTCCATCCTCCGCGGGCTGAAGGACCGCTACGAAAGCCATCATGGCGTGCGCATCAAGGACGCCGCGATCATCGCCGCCGTCGAGCTCTCGAACCGCTACATCACCGACCGGTTCCTGCCCGACAAAGCCATCGACCTGATCGATGAAAGCGCGGCCAAGCTGAAGCTGGAGATGAACTCCATGCCCGAGGAGCTGGACGAGCTGGAGCGCCGCATCCGCCAGCTTGAGATCGAGCGCGAGGCCATCAAGCGCGAAGGCGACGACGACAAGCTCAACCGCCTGAACCTGGACCTGACCAATATGCAGGTGGAGCGGGATACCCTGAAGGCAAAGTGGCTGGAAGAAAAAGAGCTGGTGGATCAGATCGGCCAGACGCGTACCAATATCGAATCCCTGAAAGCCGAGGCCGAGCGCGCCGAGCGCGAAGGCGATTACGGCAAGGTGGCGGAGATCCGCTACGGCCGCATCAAGGAGGAAGAGGCCAAGGCCGTGCAGCTCAACGAGCAGCTGCACTCGATGGACGATCAGCGCAAGCGCCTGATGAAAGAAGAGGTGGATGCCGAGGACATCGCGGAAAACGTGGCGAAGGCCACCGGCATCCCGGTGCAGCGCATGATGCAGAGCGAGCGCGAAAAGCTGCTGGGCCTCGAAGACGAGCTGCACAAGCGCGTAGTAGGCCAGGACGAGCCGATCGCCGCCGTGGCAGATGCCATCCGCCGCAACCGCGCGGGCCTGAACGACCCGAAGCGCCCGATCGGCTCCTTCATCTTCCTCGGCACCACCGGGGTCGGTAAGACCGAGCTCGCCAAGGCCCTGGCCGAGGTGCTTTTCGACGACGAGCACATGATGACCCGCATCGACATGAGCGAGTACAGCGAGAAGCACAGCGTCAGCCGCCTCGTGGGCGCGCCTCCGGGCTATGTGGGCTACGACGAAGGCGGCCAGCTTACCGAAGCCGTGCGCCGCAAGCCCTACAGCGTGGTGCTGCTCGATGAGATCGAGAAGGCGCATCCCGATACCTTCAATATCCTCCTGCAGGTGCTGGACGACGGCCGCCTGACGGATAACAAGGGCCGGGTGGTGAATTTCAAGAACACGATCATCATCATGACTTCGAACATGGGCTCGCAGATCATCCAGGAAAACTTCGCCCACCTGGACGGCCGCGATGTCGACGAGGTGGTCGAGCATACCAAAGACCAGGTGATGGAGCTGCTGAAGCAGATGCTGCGGCCCGAGTTCCTGAACCGCGTGGACGACGTGGTGATGTTCCACCCGCTGATGCGCAAGGAGATCAAGGGCATCATCCGCATCCAGCTCGAAGGCCTGAAAAAGATGCTTGCGGAACAAGGCATACAGCTCGAGTTCTCGGAATATGCCCTGGACTACCTGATGCAGCGGGGCTACGATCCGCAATACGGCGCCCGGCCGCTGAAGCGGGTGATCCAGAAAGATGTGATAAACCTGCTTTCTAGGAAGATCATCGGCGGCGAGATCGATAAGTCCAAGCCGGTGCTGATCGATGTGTTCGACGGAGTGGTGGTGGTCCGGAACGAGGCCCCGGAGCATGCCTGATTTAAAGTCAGAATGCAGAATTCAAAAGCCCGGCGGCAGGAGTCCCTCCTGTAACGGCCGGGGATAGGAAATATCGGAGCGCCCGCGGTTTTCCCGCGGGCGTTTCGCATGTATGCTGAGTTTAGCCCAGTATATCGCGCGGATCGCTTTTCGCTATTTCCGGGTCCTCCGATTTCAGCAGGCCGGCCGGCACCCGCAGCTCGCCGGTCTCGGCGTCGATAAGCCCGTTCCGCTCGTCTTCGATATTCGTCGCCTGGGTATATACGTCCCCTGCGATCGGGCGGCTGCGCAAGTCCTTCTTGTACCGGGCGATTATCACGGCGCGCTCGTCCACATCTTTGGGACCGCCGTAGTCCGGGAAGCCGAAGCCTCCCCATTCGCTGACCACCAGCGGCACCTGCCGCCGGTAGAAGAACGGATCGCCCACGGTCAGCGGGAAGGCCGCCACGCCTTCGGTCTTGCCGTTCACCAGGTCGTCCAGCAGCTCCGTCCAGCGCTTGGGGTCGGGCGTGTATAGGTGCGCGGTCAGCAGGTCGCTTTTCAGCCGTCCTTCCTGTGAGATATGCTTCCAGCCGTCATTGTCGACGACCAGGAACTGCGGGTGGTGGATCTGCATATAGTGATACATGTCCACGATATATGCCTGTGTCTCGGGATTGTGATCGATGTCCTGGGCGCCCCAGTCCTCGTTGTAAAGGCGCCATATGATGTTTCTGGGATGGGTCTTCATCAGGGCGAGCATGCGCATGAGCTCCGTGCGGTGATTTTCCCGGCTGCGCTGGTTGGAATTATGCGGGCTCGGCACTTCCACC
>JASLDA010000449.1 GCA_030151745.1 Chitinophagaceae bacterium
CTTGTTGGAGCCCGTGGAGATGGTCGTCTGTCCGTAGGTGCCGGGGTCGTAGTTATATGCGCTGATCATGTGCTGGCGGATCTGTTCCGCCTGGGCCATGGTAAGCGCGGAGCCCGGTTCGCCGGCATTGTAGAAGGTCGGCTCTGAGCGGCGGGTCACTTCCACGTTGCCGAAGAAGAAGAGCTTGTTCTTGATGAATGCGCCGCCGAGCGTCGCGCCGGCCTGGTAGTCGTGGTAATCCCCGGGCATCTTGGTTTTGGAGCCGTCCGTGCTTGCGCCGGTCAGGGCCGCGTTCCGGCCGTATGCATATACGTTGCCGTGCAGGTCGTTCGTACCGCTCTTCGTGACGGCATTGACGGACCCGCCCGTAAAGTTGCCGAGCTTGACGTCGTAGGGGGCAAGCTGTACCTGCACTTCCTGGATCGTCTCGATGGAGTAGGGGCTGGTACGGGTGCTGGCGCCCGCGGTGCCTGCCTGTCCGCCGCCGCTCTGTCCGCCGAACGAGTTGGAGAAGCCGATGGCGTCGTTGTTGATCGCGCCGTCCATGGTGATATTGTTGTAGCGGAACGAGGTGCCGGCGAACGAGTTGTTGTTGCTTTGCGGCGTTACGCGGGTAAAGTCGCTGAGCGAGCGGCTCAGTGTCGGCAGGGTCTGCAGCTGCCTGCTGCCTACGTTGGTGCCGCCTGTCTGCCCGCGGGTGCCGGTCACCCGAACTTCCTTCAGCTCGGTGTTGGACGAGTTCCGCATCCGCAGGTCGAGAGCCGGGTTGTCGCCCAGCGTTAGCATGATGTTCTCGAGCTTTTGCTCGTTGAAACCGACCGAGGAGATGATGATGGTGTAAGGGCCGCCGGGCTTGAGGTTCGCGATGGTGAAATACCCCTTCGGCGATGTTTCCGCCCCGGCGATGGCGCCGGTAGGCTCGAATTTTGCCACGACGGCGGCCAGCTGGACCGGGGCTCCTTTCTCGTCCCGGACGGTGCCGGAAAGCGTGGCCGTGGTCTCCTGCGCCGTTGCAAGGCGCGCTCCTGAAAAGATCAGGACGAAAAGGAACAATAGTCTGTAATGTTGCTTCATGTTACTTACCTGAGTTGCTGTGTGTTTTACCGGCACTTTCTCAATTTTGCTGCAAAGGAAATTCCAATCTATCCTCGTTCAAGTACTCTGATTAATATATAATGAACGAATAACCATACGGTAATCATTTCTTTACGGGGTTCTCAGAATTTCCTCAGAATTGGCGCCATGCCGGTTCCGGGGCCGCCCTAAGCCCGGGAAATGCTCCGCGGAGCCGCTCTTCCCGTAGCTTTATAAAACGCACGAATCAAGCCCAATCATGAAGGTGCTTATAGTTGAGGATGAAAAGGACCTGGGATCCAGCATCCTCGAGTATCTCTCGCAGGATCAGTACATCTGCGAATGGGTTACCTCCTACCAGGAGGCCATCGACCGTATGGAACGGTTCGACTACGGCTGCGTAGTGCTCGATATCAATCTCCCGGACGGGAACGGCCTGTCGCTGCTGGCCCTGCTCCGGAAGCTGAACAAGAACAGGGGCGTGATCGTGATCTCCGCCAGGAGCGGGCTGGACGACCGGCTGGAAGGTCTGCAGCTGGGCGCCGACGATTATCTCGTGAAGCCGTTTTACCTGCCGGAGCTCTCAGCGAGAATGGCGGCCATCATCCGCCGGCGCCTGTTCGACGGCGGTTCGATGCTGAACTACCGCGAGATCCGCATCGATCTCGAAGGCCGCAGCTTATACGTGAACGGGAAGCTGCTGGATCTTACGAAGAAAGAGTTCGAGCTGATGGTCTTCTTTATTGCCAACAAGGAAAAAAATCTCAGTAAGTCCGCGATCTCCGAGCATATCTGGGGCGGCTATATGGACAACACGGATAATTTTGACTTCCTGTACACGCATATCAAGAACCTGAAGCGGAAGCTGCAGCAGGAGGGATGTGAAAACTATATCCATTCACTGTACGGTCATGGGTATCGATTCGGGCTGCATAGATCATGACCACGCTCAGCCGGAAATTCAACCGAGTCAACGTTCTCGCGACGGCGATCGTGCTCGTGATCATCAGCGTGCTCTATTATCTTACCCTGCAGCATTACCTGCATAAGGAGGCCGATGAGGATCTGCTGGAGCGGCAGGCCGAGATCCTGGAGTATGTGGACCGGAACCAGGCCCTGCCTCCCGTCACGCGCCGGCATCACCTGTCGACGACCTACAGGCCCGTCCCGCCGACCCAGCCGTATCAGCGATTTGTAACCAAGGATTACCCGGGCACTTCGGATTACCGGCGGCTGGTATTTACCCTGCAGCTGAACGGACAGCAAGTGGAGGTGACCATTCAGAAATCGCTGGAGGATTTCATCGAGCTGTTCGGCTATACGATGATAGTGACTCTGATCACGCTGGCCATGCTGCTGGTCATCATTACCACGCTGAACAGCTTCATCCTCCGGGCCCTCCTGAAGCCTTTCTTCGCCGCTCTCGAGACTATGAAGTCGTTCCGGCTGGGGGCGAGGCAGCCGGTGCATTTCCCTGCTACGGATGTGGAGGAGTTCGCGCAGCTGAACAGCACGATGGAGTATGCGATCGCGAACGCCAGCAAGGACTACCAGATCCTGCGCGAGTTCACCGAGAATGCGGCGCATGAGCTGCAGACGCCCCTGTCCGTCGTCCGCAGCAAGCTCGAGGTGATCATCCAGGACGATCATGTTTCCGAAAAGCAGCTGCGCGCCGCCGATGCCGCCTTCACCGCCCTGACGCGGCTCTCGGGGCTGAACCGCTCCCTGCTGCTGCTCGCTAAGATCGAGAACGGCTATTTCGTCGGGCTGCAGCCGCTGGATCTCGAGCCGCAGATCGCCGAGAAGCTGGCCGACCTGGAAGACATAATCGGGGCAAAGCATATCGCGGTTGCCTTCGTCGTTGAAGGACGTCCCGTCCTGAACCTGAATCCGCAGCTGTGCGATGTGCTGCTGAACAATCTGCTCGGCAATGCCATCGAGCATAACCGTGAGGGAGGAAGCTTGCGGATCGACGCAGGGCCCGGCATGCTGAGCATCTCCAATTCCGGCAGGGTGAACCAGGAGCTGGACCGCAGCATGATGTTCAGGCGCTTTGCCAGGCAGGGCAATGCACAGGCAAGGACCGGCCTGGGATTAGCGATTATCTTTGAGGTCTGCAGAGTATCGGGAATCGCGCTGGGCTATGAGTTCCGGGACGGCGAGCATGTGTTCGTCCTGCGCTGGCAGCAGCCCGGGAACCAGTAAATCTGAGGATATTCCGTAGCGGGTTTTACGCCCACTTTGCCATAGGCTTATCTCTGGGTTAAGTTTCGGCGGTCCTGATCTGCATGACTGCAGCCGGTCGTTCTTTTGCTGCTCCCGCCGGATCGGGTATCCGGCCTGTTGTCAAGATAAACCTGCAGCAATGATCATTGAACTGGCAAAACGGCCGGCAGGCAAACCGCATATCGGGCAGAATATAGAGCAGCTGCGCAAGCTGCTGGAAATTTCGCGGGAGGAACTGGCGGGGGAGCTGGTTGTGAAGACGCTTGCGATCCAGCGGATCGAGGGCAAATCTATCGTGGGAAAACAGGTCCTGGAGAAAATAGCCTCCGCGTTTCACGCGCTCCGGAATACGCATGAGGTGACGGCGGAGGATATCCTGAATTTCAGGAGGACGGACGACGATAGCTTTCCGCCCGGGCACTCCGCTGCGGGCGAGGATATAGTGCCTACCGGCAATAAGCTGGCTTAAAATTATTCCCGGCGCCGCAAAAAAAAGCCCCCGCAAGGATGCGGGGGCGGCAGTGGCTTCGCCAGGAATCGAACCTGGATCTGGAGCTTCGGAAACTCTTATACTATCCATTGTACTACGAAGCCGGAGTACTATAGCCTGCATCCCCGGTTAGCTTGCAGAGGACGCCCGGATCTCAGTTCCGGCGGACTATAAGAAAGGCAACATCCAGGCGGTTTCCGTTTGAATGTTGCCTTCCTACTGCGTACGGCGTACGGGAGTCGAACCCGTCATTCCACCGTGAAAGGGTGGCGTATTAACCGATTT
>JASLDA010000108.1 GCA_030151745.1 Chitinophagaceae bacterium
AGGAGCTCAAGACGAAGCCGACCCAGCACAGCGTAAAGTTGATGAGCGAAAACGGCCTGAACCCGGATATCCTGGTCTGTCGTACCGAAGAGCCGCTGTACAAGGATCTGAAGCGCAAGATCGCCCTGTTCTGCAATGTGCGTCAGGATGCGGTCATCGAGGCGATGGACGCCGACACGATCTACGGCGTGCCCCTTGAAATGCTCCGCGAGCGCCTTGATATCATTTGTCTGCAGAAGCTGGACCTGCCCCTGGGCGACGAGCCGGATCTGAGCAAATGGAAGGAATTCCTCAACAAGCTGCGCTATCCCAAGAGCAAGGTGGTGATCGGCCTGATCGGAAAATACGTGGAGCTCCAGGACGCATACAAGTCTATACTGGAAGCGCTGATCCATGCCGGGGCCATGAACGAGTGCAAGGTCGAGGTCCGCAATATCCATAGCGAGCACCTTACCAAGGAGAACGCGCTGGAAAAACTGCAGCAACTGGATGCGATCCTGGTCGCCCCGGGTTTCGGCAGCCGCGGCATTGAGGGCAAGGTGGAGGCTATCCGCATCGCCCGCGAGGAGAAGATCCCCTTCTTCGGTATCTGCCTGGGTATGCAGATGGCCTGCGTGGAGTTCGCCCGCAACGTGCTCGGCCTGAAGGACGCGCACAGCACCGAAATGGGACCGGATACCAAGTCGCCGGTCATTGCCATGATGGAAGAGCAGAAGGCCATTACCCAGATGGGCGGCACCATGCGTCTCGGCGCTTATAACTGCGATCTGCGCGAAGGAAGCCGCATTGCAGGGATTTACAGCAGCCATCATATCTCCGAGCGCCATCGCCACCGCTACGAGTTCAATAATGAATATCTCGCCGATTTCGAGGCGGCGGGCATGATACCCACCGGCGTCAACCCCGATACCGGCCTGGTGGAAACGGTGGAGGTCGCCGACCACCCCTTCTATATCGGCACCCAGTTTCACCCGGAATACAAGAGTACGGTCGAGAACCCGCACCCGTTGTTCGTAGCCTTTGTGAAGGCCGCGAAGGAAGCCCAGGAGCTGCGTGCCAGCACTGCCCGGCTGGTCATGGAAGAGCGCGGGGTGCGCGTGGAACGGTAAGCGCTATTTGAGATCGAAGATTTTAGATTGGCCCGGTTTGACGACCGGGCCTTTTTTATGCGGCAAACGCATTACGTTTACCCCGGTCTTAATAGTTGTACCTATGCGCCGCTTCCTGACCGGTCTCGTAATGCTTTCCTGCTTCTCCTGCCGGACAGGTCGAGAGCTGGCCGCGGCGGACGTAAATGCCGGGCCTTTTATCGGGTTCGTAACGTTCCGGATCCAAGACAGCGCGAAGCACGGCATCCCGGGCCTGAAGGTGCTTAACGCGCAGCGCAGTCCGGGAGCGCTCAAGAAGGCGCTCGGCGTACCCGGGAACAGTGCAAACCGGCTCAGCCTGCACCTGTACAACGGACGGCGTTTTATGGATTCCGTATCCATAGATCATCCACTATATCCCAAAGCTGAATACAGCGACGAGTCCGGACGGCTTGTCACGAGGCTGGTTCATCTGGACAGCGCCGATTTCTTTATCCGCTTCCAGGTCCCCGCCGTCGTCGATGAGATCCGCGTCGTGGAATATCGCTACGGCTTCGCTCCCCGCTCCCTCCCGCCTGTAAAACTCGAACGATGAAGACGCTCCTGTACACCGCCGTTTTCCTGCTGCTTCAATTGTCCCTGCAGGCCCAGGCCGGCCTCCAGATCGATACGATCCGCTACCGGGGCGACCCGGCCAAATATATCAACCTCGTGTTCATGGGCGACGGCTATACCAGCTCCGAGCAGACGAAGCTGCGTGCAGACGCGGATACCGTCGCTGCTGCCTTTTTCCGCTATGAGCCCTGGAGCCATTATGCCTCCTATTTCAACGTCTTCGTGATCCACACCGTATCGGCGCAGAGCGGCATTACGCACCCGAATACGGCCAGCGACTGCGCCGGGACCGGGGTTCCCGTTTTATCGCCTTCCACGTATTTCGGCGTTACGTTCGATTCTTACGGCATTCACCGGCTTACGGTGGTCAGGAATACCACGGTGCTGATGCAGACCCTGGCCGCGAACTTTCCCGGCTACGATCAGGCCATCATCCTTTCGAATACCTCGTACTACGGCGGTGCCGGCGGCGACGTAGCTGTGGCTACCATGAATCCCTACAGCATAGAAGTGGCCGCGCATGAGATCGGGCATTCGTTTGCGGGGCTCGCAGACGAGTACTATGCAGGGGACATGTACGCGATGGAACGGCCGAACATGACGCAGCAAACCAATACCAGCCTGGTAAAATGGAAAGCCTGGCTGGGCGTGGACGGTACCGGCATCTACCAGCATTGCTGCGGCGGGGCCTCGGCAAACTGGTACAAGCCGCATCAGAACTGCAAAATGGGTGTGCTGAACGCGCCTTATTGCCCGGTATGTACGGAAACCATTATCGAATCGATCCATGGACTCGTCAATCCGATCGTGAAATACAGCCCTGCTGCCGGCACAGTGCCGCAGTACAGCTTCAGGCTCACCGAGCTGATGAAGCCCTCGCCGAATACGCTGAAGATCACCTGGAAGCTGGATGGGGCCGAGCTTTCCGCCTATGCCGGCAAGGATTCGATCATATTGAGCAAAAGCACCCTCGGCACTGCCGGTCACATTCTCACGGTGAGCGTCGTCGATACGACCTCGGGGCAGCGGGTGGCCAATCACGGCGCCCTGCATGCCAGCACGCTGAGCTGGACGATTCCCGAACCGAACGGCGTAGAATCGACCGTGAAGGAGCAACGCTACCGGCTGGATTATTTCCCGAATCCGGCGCAGGATGAGCTTCATATCGGCCTGGAGCTCCAGCAGGCGGACGTGCTGAGCTTTGCCGTGACGGATATGGGCGGCCGCCTGCTGATCGGGGCGCAGCCGGTAAAGGCTGATCCCGGAAGCTTTCGCAGGACCCTGGATATTCGCGCGTTGCCGGTCGGTATCTATCTGCTGAACCTGCGCATCGGCACGGAGCTGCAGACCGTCCGCTTTACGAAGGACTGATGCCGCAGGGTAAGGCCGAGGCGCTGCTTGCTTCGGGGCGCGCCGGTCCATGATCGGTCATAGGATCTCCTGTCCTTTGGAGGTCAGCCCTCGCAATGCGCGAAGAGGAGGCGTGCAGCCGAAGGGCGACAGGGAACGGCGGCCCAAGTTCCTGCTGCCATCTCGGGAAGGATCTGAAACAGAAAGCGCGTTCCGCCCGGAACGCGCTTTCTGTTTTTATCGGGCGGCAGTCAGTCTGCCCACCAATCTTAAATCGCCAATCAAAGTCCCGTGACGCATAAGCCTACGCTGTACGGCGTTACATCGGGGCCGCTGCCCTGGGCGAAGAGCGTGTTGAGGTTATAGCTGCCGAACAGCGAGAAGTTGCCCCAGCCGACGCGGGCCGTGACGGCGAAGCGCCACTTTTCGAGATAGCGCTTGGTATTGATCTTTTCGACGATCTTATCGCCATCGACTTTCACCACGCCCTTGGTATGAGCGCCCACCAGCAAGCCCGCGCGCAGGCCCACAGCGGCTTTGAAACCCTTGTTGCGGTTATCCCGGTTCTCGAAATACCGCAGCTCGAACGGAGCTTCCAGGTAGGCCGTGGTGATTTTATACTTGCTGTAATCGCGGCTTTCCGGCTCGAAGCGAACGGCATTGCCGGCCGCGCCGGTGTCCTGCAGGCGCATCTGCTGGTTGTCGAGATAGATATTGCTGGTTCCTACCCCGATGCCTGCGGCAAAGGAGAAATGGCTTTTCTGGATGGGGAAATCGTAGCAGAGATAGGCGTTGAAGCCGCGGGGAATGCCCCCCGTCTTGATGGAATCGGGCTTATTGTTCCAACCTTCGTAGGTGAATTGCAGCATCAGGAAGTCGCGGGAGGGCTTCTTGATCTCGGAGCTCGCATCCGGAGCCGCGGGAGACGAGGTCTGGGCTGAAACAGCCGTTGAGAGTGTCAGCATCGCTGCTGCGCTAAGCAGGGCGAGGCCCCGGCGGAACTTGAGCATATAGTTTATTCAGGCGCGCAAATATAGATTGGCCGCGGGGGAGAGTTTGTTAAAAGGAAGATTTCGATAATCAGCGGCTGAAATCGGGGTGTAGGGTTACCGATTCAGCTTAAAGTACAGGCCCGGGCTTCTTCCAGGCTGCGGCCGATTTGACTTTCGCATTTCGGCCATTCACCCACGCGCAAAGCGCATGTACTTTTACAGCCAATGGCAACTGAAAAGAAACTCTTCCTGCTGGATGCGATGGCGCTGATCTATCGCGCGTACTTCGCCCTGCAGCGTACGCCCCGCATTACCTCAACCGGCCGGAATACGAACGCCCAGTTCGGCTTCACCACGACCTTGCTGGACCTGCTGAATAAGGAAAAGCCTTCGCATCTGGCCGTCGTTTTCGAAGGCGGCAAGAGCGACCTCGATACGCACCGCTCCGCCCAGTACGCGGCTTACAAGGCCAACCGCCAGGAACAGCCGGAAGACATCCGGGCCGCCCTGCCGGATATCCAGCGCATCGTGGAAGGCTTTTCCCTGCCCTGCATTTCCTACGAAGGCTACGAGGCCGACGACGTAATCGGGACCCTGGCCCTGGAAGCGGCGGAGCTGGGCTATACCGTCTACATGGTGACGCCGGACAAGGACTACGGGCAGCTGGTGCGCGACAACGTGTTCATGTACAAGCCCGCCTATATGGGCAATCCCCACGAGATCCTCGGGGTGGCGGAAGTATGCGCGAAGTGGAACATCAAGCGCGTGGACCAGGTGATCGACATCCTCGGCCTGATGGGCGATGCTTCCGATAATATCCCGGGCATTGCCGGCGTGGGAGAAAAGACCGCAGCCAAGTTGCTGGACCAGTACGATACCGTGGAAGGCGTGCTGGCAGCGGCCGACGCGATAAAGGGCGCGATCGGGGAGAAAGTGCGGGCAGGCAGGGAAAACGCGATCCTCAGCAAGCAGCTCGCCACGATCATCACGGATGTGCCGGTGTCCTTTCACGAGGAGGATTTCCGGGTGAAGGAGCTGAACAAGGAAAAGCTGGAAGCCGTTTTCAGCGAGCTGGAATTCAAAGCCCTGGGCCGCCGGGTATTCGGCGAAGAGGCTCCCGCCCAGCGGGTCGGCATTGCCCCGGACCTGTTCAGCCAGGCTGTGCTGCAAACGGAAGCCCATCCCGCACCGCTGCAGGCGGAGGCCGCTACCATCGCCACGACGCCGCATGAGTACAGCCTGCACCTGGACTTCGAGGCTGTCGATGCGCTGGTGGCCGACCTCATGCAGCAAAGCATATTCGCCTTCGATACGGAAACCGATAACCTGGATGCAAACCTGGCGAACCTGGTCGGCATGTCGTTTTCCTGGGAAAAAGGCAAGGGGCACTACGTGTTCGTCCCCGAAGACAAGGCCGCGGCCCAGAATGTGCTGGAGCGCTTCCAGCCGCTCTTCGACCGCAGGGACATCACCTGGGTGGGGCAGAACCTGAAGTACGACCTGCTGGTGCTGAAATGGTACGATAAGGAGATCCGGGGCGCGCTTTGGGATACCATGCTTGCGCATTACCTCATCGAGCCGGAGGGCAAGCGCAACATGGACGCGCTCGCGCTGAAATACCTGCAGTACGAGCCGGTGAGCATCGGGACGCTGATCGGCAAGAAGGGCAAGAACCAGCTCACCATGCGCGATGTGCCGGTGGAACAGGTCAAGGACTACGCCGCCGAAGACGCGGACGTGACCTGGCAGCTGCACAGGACGTTCGACCCGATGCTGGACGAGGCGAACGCCCGCAGGCTGTTCACGGAAGTGGAGAACCCGCTGGTGCCGGTACTGGTGGCTATGGAATACGAAGGCGTAGGCCTGGATACAGGCTTTCTCCGCTCCTATTCCAAAGATCTGGAGCTGGACATCAGGGCGAGCGAAGAGCGCGTCTACACGGCTGCCGGCCGGGAGTTCAATCTCGGATCGCCCAAGCAGCTGGGCGAGATCCTGTTCGAGGTGCTGAAGATCGACAGCGGGGCCAAGAAAACGAAGACGGGTCAATACGCCACCGGCGAGGAAGTGCTGGTCAAGCTGCGCAACCGCCACCCGATCGTGCAGGACATCCTGAACTACCGGCAGCTTACGAAGCTGAAGAGCACTTACGTGGACAGCTTGCCGCAGATGATCAACCCGCGCACGAACCGTGTCCATACCTCGTTCAATCAGACCATCGCGGTGACGGGCCGGCTGTCGTCCGCAAACCCGAACCTGCAGAACATCCCGATCAAGAGCGAGGCCGGCCGCGAGATCCGCAAGGCCTTTACGAGCCGCGGGGACGGCTGGACGCTGATCTCCGCCGACTATTCCCAGATCGAGCTGCGCATCATTGCGGCGCTGGCCGGCGAGGAAGCCATGATCGGCGCCTTCGCGGAAAAGAAGGACATCCACACCGCGACGGCCGCCGGCGTATTCGGCGTGCCGGAAAGCGAGGTTACCGGCGAGATGCGGCGAAAGGCCAAGGCCGTGAACTTCGGCATCATCTACGGGCAGAGCGCCTTCGGCCTGGCCGAGACGCTGAACATCCCGCGTACCGAAGCGAAGGACATCATCGACAACTACTTCCGCCAATACCCACAGATCCGCAAGTATATCAGCGATCAGGTGGTCTATGCCCGAGAGCATCAGTACGTGGAAAGCATGCTGGGCCGCAAGCGCTGGCTGCGCGATATCACCAGCGCCAACCAAACCGTGCGCGGCTACGCGGAGCGCAACGCCGTGAACATGCCGATCCAGGGCTCCGCCGCAGACATGATCAAGCTCGCGATGATCGATGTGCACCGGGCCCTGCGCGAGGCGAACCTGAGTACGCGGATGATCCTGCAGGTACATGACGAGCTCATCTTCGACGTGCCCGAAAGCGAGGTGCCGCAGGCGAAGGAGCTCATCACCTCGGTGATGTGCAAAGCCATGGAACTACCGAACGGCGTGCCGGTGGAAGCCGAGGCGGGGACGGGAAAGAACTGGCTGGAGGCACATTGATCCTGACGGCAGGACGGCGAGCGGGCGAACCTGTAAAATCCGCGGGCCTT
>JASLDA010000109.1 GCA_030151745.1 Chitinophagaceae bacterium
CTTGATTTGACCCAGTTGCTCTTTAAAGTCTTCAAAGTCAAATTTGTTGGCGCGTATCTTTTTTTCCAGCTTTTTAGCCTGCTCTTCGTCAAACTGTGATTGAGCGCGTTCTACCAGGGTAGTGATATCACCCATGCCCAGTATACGCTGTGCCATACGTTCCGGATAGAACACATCCAGCGTATCCAGCTTTTCGCCCATGCTCACGAACTTGATGGGCTTATCGACTGTATAGCGGATGGAAAGAGCCGCACCGCCTCGGGTGTCGCCATCGAGCTTGGTGAGAACGACGCCGGTGAAATCCAGGCGGTCGTTGAAGGCCTTGGCCGTATTCACCGCATCCTGGCCCGTCATCGAGTCGACGACGAACAGGATTTCCTGCGGGTTGACGGCCGCCTTCACGTCGGCGACCTCCTTCATCATAGCCTCATCGATGGCCAGGCGGCCGGCGGTATCGATGATGATGACGCGGTTGCCGTCGGTCTTCGCCTGCGCGATTGCCGCCTGCGCGATGGAGACGGCGCTCTTGTTTTCGCGGTCGCTGTAGACCGGCACCTTGATCTGGTCGCCCAGCACATGCAGCTGGTCGATCGCCGCGGGGCGGTAGATATCGGCAGCGACCAGCAGGGGATTCAGGCCCTTCTTGTTCTTGAGGAAACTGGCCAGCTTGCCGGAGAACGTGGTCTTACCGGAGCCCTGCAGGCCGGCGATGAGGATCACGGTCGGGCGCTGGCTGAGATCCAGCTCGCTTTCGATACCGCCCATCAGCTCGGCCAGCTCGTCCTTTACGATCTTGACCATGAGCTGCCCCGGGGAGATGGCGTTGATGACCTTCTCCCCCGTCGCCTTTTCCTTGACCCTATCGGTGAATTCCTTGGCGATCTTATAGTTCACGTCCGCGTCTACCAGCGCGCGGCGGATTTCCTTGATGGTAGAAGCGACATTGATTTCGGAGATGCGTCCTTCGCCTTTGAGCTGCTTGAACGCCGTCTCGAGCCGTTCACTTAGATTATCAAACATTAGTTCTGCTGATTACGGGCTTGGAGGATACGGATGCGATAACGGCTATGAAAGTTTGTTTCGGATTGCCTGCCGGCAATCATCAACACAAGACCTTGTCGGAGCCGCTACGTCCCGATTCCTCGGAATGGCTGCAAAATTAATCTTTTCAGCGCTAGATCGGCGCTTTGCTTCGGGCCGCCGGGGGGACCGAATAAAAAAAGAGGCTGCCTCTCCCGAGACAGCCTCTTCCTCAATAATAGCAGCTGCAGATCATTGCTTGATCAGCTGGCTGGTGAAGACAGCGTCCGGGCGAACCACCTGCAGTACGTAGGTACCCGGGGCCAGGGCCGCGGAAGCGCGCAGTTCGAGTTTATTGGTACCGGCGTCCAGGCGGGTGTCGTTGCTGTAGACGAGCTTACCGGTCACGTCCAGCAGCCGGATGCTCACCTGCTCGGAACGGCTCAGATTCCAGTGCAGCACCGGATAGCTGGTGAACGGATTGGCACCGGTCCAGAGATTATTTTCCGGAGCGGCACTTGTACCTACGTTCAGCGTGAGCACATCATCGATCAGGAAGTAGCGGCCGAAGGCGCTTAAGTTTCCTTTGAAGCCCTTGTATCCTACCCCGACGACCAGCTCATCAACCGGGATGATGCGGCTGTTGCTGCTGCGGATATCCCAGTCGTTGGCTACGGAGGTGTACACGATACGGGCCTTGTAGATATCCATACCTCCGAGCTCGTCGTCCGTGAAATAGAGCGTACCGCCGAAAGTCTTGGGTTCCTGGGCGCTGCGCGATATGGTATATTCCTTGCGGGTGCGGTGCAGGCCGTTGGCGAATTTGACATAGTCAAGGCCGTCGCCTGCGGCCGATACGGACGCGGTAACGCAGCCAAGGCTGTCGGTACCGGACGAGATGCCTACCATCAGCTTTTCAGCGCCGGCGCTCAGGAAATAAGCTTCCTTTCCTGCAGGCACATCCCAGGTGCGCGTGGCGTTCACCGCAGTCTCGATCGCGGCACCGGTTACGTCCTGGTTCAGGCGCAGCAGGGGGCGCTGGCCCTGCAGGTTCGCATTATTAAACGCGAGCCCGCAGCCGGCTGCA
The DNA here is from genome assembly GCA_030151745.1 of Chitinophagaceae bacterium. Taxonomy (GTDB): domain Bacteria; phylum Bacteroidota; class Bacteroidia; order Chitinophagales; family Chitinophagaceae; genus UBA1952. Next base: position 2,108 of record JASLDA010000109.1, read on the forward strand.
CTGTTGGACGAGGCGAAGGCAGAGAGGAACTGCGGACCGTTGCCGACCGATACCCGGTCATTGCTGCTGGCTCCGACCGTATTATTGGCGAAGCAGATCTCGATCACGACATTATCGGTACCGTTCCATACGAAGGGCGTGCTGAACGGCAGCTGGTTCCAGCCGAATGAGGGGCTGAAGCTTCCGTTATAAACCTGGTTCAGGCCGCTGGTAATCCAGCCGGTGTTGAGCGTACCGGTAGAGGAGTTGCCGATCTTGACCGTATAGCCGTCATAAGGCTGCGAGCTGAACAAGCCGTTCACGTTGAATTCCAGGCTCGTGATCGGCACGTTCGGGCGGACGCCGGCGGCGGCCAGCTCGAAGGGGCGGTAGATGTATTGGTTGCGGGCGCCGAGAGAAGCTCCGTAGAACGGAGACGCCGTCGTACTGCTGCCGTTGGGGGTGAGCACCTGGTGCATCTCGCTGCCGCCCAGGTCCGGGGTCGACTCGTTTTCGGCGATTACCACACGGGTGGAATCCCCTACGATAGCGAGGCTTGCATTGGAGCCGCGCGCATTGAGCGTCAGCTTCAGGTCTATGTACTTGCTCGCGTTGACATAACCATTGTCGTACACGATAATGCCGATATTGGCCGCGGTGGCGCCGGCAACCTGGAAGGTCGCGCTCGGCACGCTGAGCTGGTAATCGACGCCGCTTACCGCGTTCCCGCCGACGACGGTCGCGGTGACCGTAGCGCTGTCGCCGCTGAGCGCGGAAGTTCCGCGCAGCACGACCGGCACGTTGATCAGCTTCGAAGGCTTGCAGTCGTTGATGCCTACGTTCTCGCTGATCGACGTGTTCACGCCGGACTCGAACGCGATCTGCGGGGTGCAGGCGGAGTTGTAATCCGCGCCGACGCCTACTGCGAACCAGGCTCGGGTAACGGCTTCCACTTCCTTGGAGCATGCTCCGAAGATTGTTGTCGCTGCGCTTATGGATGCCACGCGGCAGCTGGCGTAGTTTGCCGAGCTGTTCAGGATGAGCTCGGTCGCGTAAGCGATCTTGGCGGCATTCAGCACGCCTACCCCGGCCACCTTGTAATAGTCGTTGAGATCGTTGGTGCCGCTGCCCCCGTCGGTCAGCAGGTAGAACCAGTAGTTGAGCACCCCGCTGTTGTAGTGTACGCCGCAGTTGTCGTTGAGCGTGGAGTTGCAGGTAGCGGCATTGGCGTTCCACCAGTTGACACCCTGGTATGTATTCGGCTGGGAATAAAGCTTCGGCTGGCGCATGCTGCGGAAGGGCGCGCTGCCGAGCTCTTCACCGATAAGCCACATGTCCTTAGGCATCGCGTCGACCTCGTGCGGATCGCCGTAATGCTCGATTACTGCGCCCCAGATATCGGAGAAGCCTTCGTTCATGGCCCCGGACTCCCGGCTGTAGACCAGGTTGGCCGTGGATTGGCAGACGCCGTGGCCGATCTCGTGTCCGCAAACGTCCAGGGAGGTCAGGGGGCTCAGGCCGCCGCTGCCCACTCCGGAGCCGTCGCCGTACACCATCGCGGAGCCGTTCCACATGGCGTTGTTATAGTTCTTGTCGAAATGCACGTAGCTCCGGAGGATACCGTTGGTACCGTTCCAGCTCAGGCGGTTGTGCGTGTTCTTCCAGTAGTCGTACACCTGCGTTGCGCCCCATTGCGCGTCGATGGCGGGATCCTGCGCGAATACCGTGGTGGCGCTGGTCACGTTGACGGGGCTGCCGGTATTGGTGCTTCCCTTGAGATCGTAGGTGGCGATGCCTCCGCCGCGGGTGGAATCGTACAGGATATAGCTGCCGCCCACCAATGCAGCCTGGAAGCTTACCGTGCCGCTGTAAAGCGAGGGGCCCGACGCCGCGGTATGCTTGATGATGGCATCGGCCAGGAGCAGCTTGCCGGTCTGGGCGTCGATGTACATTTTATTGCCGCTGAGAGGCGCTTCGGCGAAGACGTCGAACACCCAGGCGAGGTGCACCTCGCCGTCCATCTGCTCTTTCCGGAAATCCTCGCAGAGCTGGAGCTCGCCCTTGGGATACTGGGCCGGGTCCGAGTCCCAGGCATATTTGCTGGCCCCGATCTCCTTCAGCGCATTGGCCAGCGCCGTCTTCTCATCGATAGCCGGAACGATGGAGAAGGTCGCCGGCACCTGGTAGAACTTGCCGAAAGCGAAAGATGCGTAGCCATTCTTGGAGGTAAGGCTGTAGCTGCCGTGAGCTACGCGCAATCCCTGAAAATACTGGTGGAAGCGCTGCACCTGAAGCCCGTCCCCCGGGTTCTCGATATAGGCGCTGCGGAGCTCGTCCACGCCCGGCCGGAGCTGCAGGCGGCTGGCCAGGATGCCGGCGGCATCGGAGGCCCGAAGCTCTTCCCGGGAGGAAAAGCTGATCATGGACGAGTTCGTTTCCGGCCCGGACTGTTGTGCGCGGGCCTGCGGCACGCTCAGGAACAGCAATGCCGAGCACAGCCCGAGAGCGGCGCGCGACATAGCGTAGCGGTTAAAATTCATGAATATGCGTTTGGGAAATTCGTTGCGGAACGCAATTTACGCCCTTTCTCCCCGCCTCCGGGAGGCACTGTTGCGATTTTTTAAAATTTAACCTCCATTATCGGCGAGTTGTGCCTTTGATGCGGTCAATGCATCTACCCTGCAATCATTCCTTGACAATCACATGAGAATACATTTTTGCGCGCTTGCCTTATTTCTCGCAATTATACCCCGGCCTGCCAGGGCACAGCTGATTGACCGCGAGGCCTTCGATTTCGTCGATTCCATCGTCCGGAAGATGGGACCTATGCGGGACAGCAACCTGGCGGCCATTGTGCGCGAGGCCTCGGCTTCCTGCCAGGACGAGGTCTGCCGGATCCGCGGGATGTTCATGTGGATCACCCGTAACGTGGACCGGGACTGCACCCCCGGTGGCCGGCTGGAGCGCACAAACGGCAGCGCAAGCTATACGTTCCGTGAGCGCCGGGGCACCAGCGCCGGCTTCGCCAGCCTGATGTCCGAAATGTGCCGCATGAGCGGCATTCACTGCGAGATGACCAGCGGACTCGTAAAGACGGACGTCCGGCAGATCGGCAATATGGACGAGCAGTCGGACCTGGGATACTGGAATATCGTGCGCGCCAACGGCCGCTGGTTCGTACTGGACGCCTTCCTGGGAGCCGGCGAATGCCAGGGCAAGAGCTTCGTCCGGAAGTCCACCGATGCATGGTTCTTTACCAATCGCCGCCTGTTTTCGCTCAGCCACCTGCCCGCCGAAAGCCGGCAGCAGCTGGTGGACTCGCCCCGGAGCCGCCCGGAGTTCCTGGCCGGGCCGGTGATGGGGCCGATTTCCGCCATCCTTGGCGTGCTTCCCATGCCGGATCAGCGCGGCACCGTCCGCGGCCGCGCCGACTCCACGGTCACCTTGCGGTTCCAGATATGGCCGGCTTCGATGATGGAGCGGATCGGCAAGGTGGAAGCGCGTTGCGACGGCAGCCTGCACCCCGCAGACTTCGAAAGCGCAGACGACACGCTTATCGTTCACCTGCCCCTGCTCCGGGAGGGCAGCTACGAGCTGGGTATGTACATAAACGGGGAGCCGGCCTGGGCCTTCCAGGCGCAGGTTGCCCCGGCCCTGCGGCGAAGGAAAGAGGCAGCGCCCCCGAAAAAACGCTGATTACGCCACGGCCGGCAAAGACTGAGCCAGCTCCTCGCCGGCAAGGACCCTGCGTGTCCGGGACTTCAGGAAAACGATTACCTCCTCGTCGCTGCCGAAGCGGTCCCCGATATTTACGTAGTGCCGGGCAAGCAGATCGTACCGCTTGCGCATCAGCCAGATGAACACATGCAGAAAGTGGATGCCGTCAAATACGATGGCCTCGTTGGCGATGTACTTGTCCAGCGTCTTCAGGAAAAAGCCCGGGTGCTCCGTGTAATGCATGGTCTGCTTCACATGGTGTGAGATATGATACCCGTCATTCCAGCATTTGACGTTGTACTTGGTATTGATGCAGGTAATGCTGTTTTTATACGCGTTCCCGGGGTCGTCGGCGCCGATAAAAGCATGCTGGGCCCAGTTTCCCATCATCGCGATGAGGCGGTACAGGAAGAAGGGAATGATGAATACCACGAGCGTAGCCGGCCAGTTGACGAAGCACATGGCCACGCAGAACAGGATGAAAAGCAGCTCTCCGCGAACCGAGCGGTACAGCAGGCGCTGGCGCTTTTTGCGGAAGAAATAGGCGCAGAGGTGATAGATGCCCGTGAACAGGAAGGTGCCGAAATAATGCATGAAGCCCCGGAGCGAATCGCGCTGGTACGGCATGGTGCTGCTTTCGTCGTCCTCGAGGTTGTTCTCCGCATGGTGCATGCCGATATGGTGCGTATAGTAGGTCTCGGGGGAATGTCCGAAGAACGGGGCGATCACCCAGGGCAGGTAATAGTTCAGGAAACCATATTCCTTCTTATAAAGCTGGCGGTGGCTGGTGCAGTGCAGCATCAGCCCGAAGGGACCCTTGTACGTGAAGTTGTTCAGGAACTGGTAGGCCACGGCAACCAGCGCCCAGACCCAGCCGGTGACGAAAGGCATATAAAGCAGGATCGCCAGGGGAATGAGCGTAAGCGAGATCCGGACGCTGAGCTTTACAAAAGGCAGATCGCGCTCGTCACGGATCAACTTCAGGTAGAATCGTTCCAGCCGGCTGAACGCCGCGGGCTTTACGTAAACCGGGTCTGTAATTGTCGGCAAGGCTATCATACCTCGCAATGTTACCGAAAATTGGACGGCCTTCAGCGGTCTCGCGGAATAATAACAGAATGGTATCTGGCTTGCAACAGGCAGCGGTTAATTGAAAATAGGCAATAGGCAATATGTAACAGGCAATGGCGAAGCAAGCTAAAATCGGAGTACGTTTGCGCCACAATCTCCCTAACAGCACCAAATGAATCAATCGATTTTCGATCAGATGCAGGCCATGGGACACGAGCAGCTCGTGTTCTGCCACGATCCGCATTCCGGGCTAAACGCCATCATCGGCATTCATAATACGACGCTCGGCCCGGCGCTGGGCGGGACTCGGCTCTGGAACTACAACAGCCACGAGGAGGCCATCGTCGACGCCCTGCGCCTGTCTCGCGGCATGACCTTCAAGGCGGCGATCTCCGGCCTGAACCTGGGCGGGGGCAAGGCGGTCATCATCGCCAGCCCCGCTCAGAAGAGCGAGGCCTTGTGGCGCCGTTACGGCAAATTCGTGGACAGCCTGAACGGCAAGTACATCACGGCCGAGGACGTAAACACGTCCGCCCGGGACATGGAGTATATTTCCCTGGAAACGGAGCACGTGACCGGCGTCCCGGAATATATGGGCGGCTCCGGGGATCCCTCTCCTTTCACCGCCTACGGCGTTTACGTCGGGATGAAAGCCAGCGCCAAGAAAGCCTGGGGCAACGACAGCCTGGTGGGCAAGAAGGTGCTTGTTCAGGGCGTGGGCCACGTGGGCCAATACCTCGTCGGCCACCTCGTAAAGGAGGGCGCGAAGGTGTTCATTACCGACATCGACCCGGCCAAGCTGAGCCAGACCGTCGACGCGCACCGCAGCGTGACCGTAGTAGACGGCGCCGGGATCTTCGATATGGACATCGATATCTACGCTCCCTGCGCGCTCGGCGCCACCGTGAACGACGACTCGATCGGCCGGCTGAAAGCCCAGATCATCGCGGGAGCCGCCAATAACCAGCTCGCCGACGAGAACATTCACGGCCCTATGCTGGTGCGGAAAGGCATCCTGTACAACCCGGACTTCCTCATCAATGCCGGCGGCCTCATCAACGTGGCGGCCGAGCTGGAAACCTACAATGCAGACCGCGTACGCGGCAATGTCGAGAAAATCTACGACCGCAGCCTGGAGATATTCGCCCTGAGCGATGCCGACGGCCTCCATACCCAGGCTGCCGCTATGAAGATCGCCGAGAAGCGCATTGCGGACATCGCTCTCGTGAAATCCCGCCTGTAAAGGCAGGCGAATCGCGCAGCGCATTCTCAGAAAGCGGCCGTGTCAGTATCTGACCGGCCGCTTTCTCCGTTTAATGCCGGAATCTGTACAGCCCCGGACGCCCTGCCGGAACCATGACAATTAAAAATATTTCCTATCAGGATCTCGAAGCGCCTCAAATGATTTCAATAATTCCTGCTATTTTTCTTAGCACGATTTTTATGTAAAGAATCTGAAGTGCCTTGCTTATCCCAGCTACCTTATTTTCGCTGCTGCCGAACCGGTTTTCAAGATTCAATGCATAACCGACAGCAATTACATATGCTTCTGCCGCTTGCTATTTTATATATTGCAAGAACCGGCTGCGTAGGTTTTCAAGGCTGGGTATATTTAGCGGTCCGTTTTCCGCGGCACGCAGCGCGCCTGCGGCTCGGCGAAGGTCGTTTCACGAAAAAATATCTGCCGGGATGGTCCTGATTGTCGATGACAAGGCGGAAAACATTTTCTCCCTGCGCCGCACGCTGGAGCTGAGCGGATTCGAAGTGGACAGCGCGGAATCGGGAGAAGAGGCTCTGAAGAAGATCCTGCGGCGGCAGTACTCGCTCATCATCCTGGATGTACAGATGCCGGGCATGGACGGCTTCGAAGTGGCCGAGGCGATCTCCGGGTACAGCAAGGCCAAGGATATCCCGATCATCTTCCTCTCTGCGGTCAATACCGAGAAGAAGTTCATTACCAGAGGCTATACCTCCGGCGGGGTCGATTATGTGACCAAGCCGGTAGATCCCGATATTTTCCTGCTGAAGGTCAAGACCCTGCACCGCCTGTACGAGCAGCACCGGGAGCTGGGAAAGGCCCGCATGGACCTCCTGGAGGAAATCTCGACCCGCAAGCGTGCCGAGCAGCGCCTGCAGCACAGCGTGCAGGAGCTCCGCTCCATACTCGAGGCCCTGCCGCAGCTGGCCTTCACCCTGCGCCCGGACGGCAGCATCGAGTACACGAACTCGTCCTGGCACCTTTTCGCCGGCAGGCAGGAAATGCCCCGCTTTCACCCCGAGGACGCACATGTGTATAACCTGATACAGCGGAATCTGGAGGCCGGGGAAACCCTGGTGGCCGAGCTGCGTATCCTGCATCTCCCCTCGTCCCTCTACCGCTGGCATCTCCTGCGCGTCACACCCGTCATACAAGAGGAAAAAGTGTCCAAATGGGTCGGGACCTTCACCGACATCCAGGAGCAGAAAGCAGCCAGCGATATTCTCGAAAGCAAGGTCCGCGAGCGCACCGAGGAGCTGCTGGAAAAGAACAAGGAGCTGGAGAGCAGCAACCACGAGCTGCAGCAGTTCGCTTCCGTAGCATCGCACGATCTAAAAGAGCCCCTGCGCAAGATCCAGGTGTTCGGCTCCATCATCCAGGAACGCCTCTCGCAGGAATCGTCCCAGGCCGCGGAAGGGCTGAACCGCATCATAGAAGCCTCCAAGCGCATGAGCATCCTGATCAACGACCTGCTGGACTACAGCCGGCTCAGCGTGGACAGCTTCTTCAAGCGTACCAACCTGTCGGAGGTCGTCGCCGAAACTCTGCACGACCTGGAATACCCGATCGCGGAAAAGGACGCCAGCATCAGCGTGCAGCCGCTCCCGGTGATCGACGCCATCCCGGGACAGATGCGCCAGGTATTCCAGAACCTGCTCAGCAACTCCCTGAAATTCGTAGCCCCCGGCGTAAGCCCCCGCATCGAGATCAGCGCGACGCCGCTGAAAGCCGGGGACACCGAGCTTTGCTGTCTGGAGATCCGGGACAACGGCATTGGCTTCGACCAGCAATACGCCGATAAGATCTTCACCATCTTCCAGCGCCTCAACTCACGGCAGGAATATGAGGGCA
>JASLDA010000118.1 GCA_030151745.1 Chitinophagaceae bacterium
GAGGCGTCGTACCGCGCTTGTCTTGGAGCCCTGTATCCGCACCTGGTAAAGCCCGGGAGGCAGACCCGAGAGATTGATCGGTCCAGGGCCGGGCTGCTGCACGCGGAGCGCTGTTTTTCCCATCGCGTCGTAAAGCTCGATCTGCAGGGCAGGCTCCGCCCCGGAGATCCGCAGGGAACCCGTGGCGGGGTTCGGAGCCACTTGCCAGCCGTAAGGCTCCGGGACGATACCGACCCCTGTCTGGGCCGGGATAGCGACGCAGGCGCAGCTGGCCGGCTGCCCGGCCTCGACACGCCGCCTGGCGGGGATGGTGCCGGTATTGTAGCTGCCGGCTTCGCCGATCACGGGCCAGGCAAGGTCCCCGCTGCATTCGGGGCGATCGCCGGGAGCTAAAAACAGGCTTTTATCGGGGATCGGACCGCTCGCGCCCATGACGGAGCCAAGGACCTTATTCGCGTATATAAAATGGCCTTTCCCGCTGAGGAAATACAGGCCTGTAGCGGGATTAGTCACTTCATTGCCGATGAATTGCACGGAGTCCGTGGGCTGGCTGAAGTTCATGAAGATGCCGTAGCCGGAGGCACGGTTGCGGAAAAAGGTATTCAGCGGCCCGTTCTTGCCGTGCGAATCGTCGATGACGATATTGCCCACGATATTTCCTTCCGCCAGGTTCATGAAGGGGTAGTCGCCGTGCAGTACGATCTCCCCGGCGCTGCTGTCGGGAAGGCCGCTTTCCGTCCAGTACGGCTTGGTCGAGTAATTGTAGGCAAGCAGGTTCCCGTTGGCCCCGGACTGCAGCACCATGCTGTGACGCAGGTGCCGGAAATAATTGCCGCTTACCAGGCATTCGCCGCTTCCTGTCTGAAGGAGGACGCCGTAGCCCTGGCCGCTGCCGCCGTATGCGAAGGCATCGTGGAACCAGGAATTGCGGATCTCGATATTGGATGCGCGGTTCAGCTCGGCATGCGCAAAATTTGCCTTGTCGGACTCGATGCCGCTCAGCCAGCAGTTGACGGCCCGGTCGTAGACGATATTGGAGCTTTGCCCGTCCGTAGCGTCCAGTCGCTCCAGGCCCAGGCATTCGATGCCGATATTGTTCCGGGGCCTGAGGCGCCGGATGCGGGGGCGCAGCGCGAGGCTGTAGTTGAATCGCGCGCGGCTCGCCAGGTACAGTCGGTTACCCTGTACGGCGCGAACCTGTATGGTCTGGCCCAGGCTGCCCAGCGCCCAGCCCGAGCTCATGAAGGATGCATCGTCGATGCCGAGCCAGATCCAATCGCCGCCGTGAAAGGCCGCGGGATCTGCGACGGTGATGACGCTGTCTCCACGGAGGAAGGCGGCCGTGAGCAGGCTGCTGTCCGTCGTGCTTTCGCCGCTGATCGAGATCAGGCCGCTGAGCCGCCCGCCCAGGTCGAAGCGGAGCAGGGTGCTGTCGTGGCCGGCGCCGCGTATTACGATGCTGTCCCGGTCCAGGGAAACCGGCATGTCGAAATAATACCGGCCGGCCGGGAAGACAATGGTGCCGGGGCTTCCGCGAAGCGCGGAGATGGCGGCCTGCAGCGCCGCGTTGCAGCTTTGGCTGCCGCCGGGGTCCGCGCCGAAATCGAGGATGTTCTGTGTTTGCCGGAAGACCGGCCGGCCCGTAGTGTGACCGGTGCCGGGCCAGTAGCCTTTAACGGGATTATAGTCGGCCTGGGCGGCTGCTCCACGAGAAGCCAATAAAATAAAAACGACTAGGTGAATTTTCATCTATATCAAAGTTCCCCGCCGGCCGGGGGCTTTGACGCTTCGTACTTGTTAAGTGTTTAACGATAACATTTGCTTGTATAGGCAACGTCTCCGGAAAGATGAGGCGATCCCTGTCCGGGCGAGTCCATCAATTCCCGTCCCAGAGCCAGAGGCAGCGGCTGGCGTGGGACCGGAAGGGACGCCATTTTTCTGCGACTGCTATCATGGATCCAAGCATGGATCGGCGGTCGCCGGTATCGATGCCGTAAAGTGTCGCCAGGGCTTTCCGGAGGATCAGGTCGTCGGCCGGGAATACGTCCTCCCGGCCCAGCGCGGCGATCAGGAAGATCTCCGCGGTCCATCGTCCGATGCCTTTTATCTGGGTAAGATAAGCGACGGCGGCCTCGTCGCTCATCCGGCCGAAGCGGCGGTGGCTGAGTCCATGGTCCAGGTGGAACTGCGCAACGTTCCGGATATATGCGGCCTTGGCCGCCGAGAGGCCGGCGCCGCGCAGCTTCTCGACAGGCATAGCCAGCACCTCCTCCGGAGCGGGCGGCGTATTGGCGAACAGTTCCAGGAACCGTCCGTAGATCGTATCGCCCGCCTTCGTGGAGAGCTGCTGGCTGATGATGGTGCGGTAGAGATATAGCGGCAGATCGGGCGCCTTCTTCAGCGGCTTCAGATATTGTTCCCTTACCAGGGGCGCAAGCACGGGATCCAGGCACAGATGTGCATGCGGACCTGCAGGACCGGGTTTCTTTTTCATGTTCTCTAAAAATACCGATAGATCCGGTGCGGAACGCAAGATGAGCGCGGCTCGGAGCTCAGACGATATCGCTCAGGAACCGGTGCTCGAGCACCGAGAGGATAGCGTCCCTGGCCTCCGCAATAGCCCGGTTCAGCCCGCAGCTCGTCTTATCGCAGTCCTGGCATTCCTGGTAAAAGTTCAGCGAAGCGCAGGGCAGCATCGCGATCGGCCCGTCGATGACCCGGATCACGGCGGCCAGCGAGATCTCGGACGGCGCTTTCGCCAGGCTGTATCCCCCGCCTTTGCCCTTCTTGCTTTCCAGGAAGCCGGCCTTGCGAAGCTGGAGCAGTATCGCTTCGAGAAACTTCAGGGGGATGTTCCGTGCAGCCGCTATATCGGCGATCTGTACCGGGGTGCCGGCAGGGCGGCCTGCCAGGTAAGCGGCTGCCCGCAATGCGTACCGGGCTCTATTGGATAACATAACGAACCCTCAAAACTAATCCCGCCCGGCAATACCCGGGTGCTGCAGGCCGTATTTCTGCTACTCCCGTTAACAGGCTTGCCCATGAGCCAGCGGTACCGTGACGCGCTGCAGCAGCTGATCCAGGGAAACGCTAAGTGTCGCAGGATATTCCCGCTTCGTCGCAACAAGGAAGAGGGTTAACGATGCGCGGCGGATTTTTGGAGTAATCTCCCCGATCATGAAAGTCATTTTTCGAAGTCTCGCGTTTATTGCCGTACCGGTATTGCTTTCCGCCTGCTCCGGCTCGAAAAAGCTCGCTGCGGGAGGCCGGTTCATGGATCAGCCCGTGCATATCGACGGGCAGGACAACGAATGGCCCAGCCCTTAT
>JASLDA010000124.1 GCA_030151745.1 Chitinophagaceae bacterium
CGGCGTTTCCTTCCCGTCTACATAAGCCTTCCAGCCGGCCGGGTACCAGATGTCCGAGAATACGGCCAGCCCTTCCCTGGAATTGCTGGAGGTGTAGCTGATCTCGTTCAGGCCGTACTTCGCCAGCTTTACGGACGCCGCGGAGTCGCGGCCGGGCTGCAGCCCCGAAAGCTGGGCCGCGAAGTTTTTCCGGACTACGGCCGTTTCCCTGGGATTGAAGGCATCGGGACCGGCGATTGTCGTGTCGCCCAGTACAGGTGCGTTCATGGCGAGCATTTCGGCGTCCGCGGTAGGCACCTCCTTCACATTGGATACGAACCAGGCATTCCCGCAGGCAGAAGGGTTCGGGATCACCTGGGCGCCCTGCTGGCCGCCGGGCACGATCAGGAATTTCGTATTCAGCATATTCAGCACCTGGGCGTTGAAGCCTTTGCTCAGGTGCACGTCGATGAGATCCTGGTAGATCTCCATCTTGGCCGGGTTGTAGCCGCCGACGCATTTATGGAAGTAGGCCTGCGTGGCGTCATTGTACACGTCCTTGGTTACGTCCAGCACGCGGTAGTAGGGGCCGTCGCCGGCCTGCTGGGCCATGGCATAGACCTGCTGATCGGCAGGGCGGGGCTGGAAATTGGCATTGTATTCCTCCGGATCGCTGTAGTTGCTTTCGTTGAGGTAGCGCCATGCCACGGGCAGAAGATCTACGGCGATCAGGACGGCCAGCCCGCCCATGAGCACCTTCGCATTCAGCTTCTCCTTTACATAGGCCCAGACGAGCCCGCCGGCGAGCACGACATACAGCGCGCTGAGCAGGCCGCTCTTGCGCGCCATGGCTTCCCGGTCTTCCTTCAGGAAGCGCAGGATCTGCGCGTATTGCTGATCCTTCTGCGGATCGGTGAAGCTGAAGAACGCCGATCCGAAGACGCCGACGACGATGGCCAGCCCGGCGGTGATCCCCGCGGCGATCAGCACCTTTCTGGCGATATCGGCCCGGGCGGCAGGAGAGGAATAGTTCTTCAGTATGTCCTGTATCCCCCATATGCCCAGCATCGGGAAGAGGAGCTGCGGGATGATCAGCACCATGGACGGGGTCCGGAGCTTATTCATCACCGGGACATGGTCGAAGATCCAGTAGTTGAGGCCCGGCAGGTGCTTGCCCCAGGACATCAGGATGGCGAGCAGGCTGAGCCCCGCGATCCACCACTTATGCGGAGAGCGGACCACGATCAGGCCGAGCACGAAAAGAAAGCATACGATGGCGCCGAAATATACCGGGCCGCTCAGGAAGGGCTGCGGCCCCCAATAGGTGGGGAGCTTTTCGGCCTGCCCGCCCACGGCTTCGGAGGTTGCAGGGGCATGGACCGCATCTTCCGCGCTGCCGCCGCCGTACAGGAAGGGCACGAGCACGCACCAGGTCTCGCCCGGTCCGTTGCTCCACTGGAAGGCGTAATCCTTATCGAGCCCCCCGGATTTCTTTACCTCCGATTTGTTGATCGTCAGCTCGCTCTGCCCGCCGCGCATACTGTATTTCGAGTATTCGATCGTCGTGAGGAACTGCGGCATGGCCGGTCCCGCCCCTACGGCCAGCACGACAATCGTGATGGCGGTCGCGATGGCAAACTGCCTGATGCGGCCTTCCCGGACGGCTATGACCAGCAGGGCGATGCCCATGGCGAGCATGATGAGTCCCATATAGAACAGGATCTGCACGTGCTGGTTCTGGAACATCAATGCGAAGAGGATACCGGTCAATACAGCGCCCATCAGGTAGCGCCCCTGGTAAATGAACAGCACGCCCGCCAGAACGCCGGGCATATATCCCATGGACAGCATCTTCGTATCGTGTCCCGCTGCGATGATAATAGGATTGTAGGTCGCGAATGCGTATGCCAGCGCCCCTATAGCCGCCAGCCAGCGGTTGATGTTCAGCGCCCGCATCAGCAGGAAGAAGCCCAGCATCGCGATAAAGAAGAAATACCCCGGCTTGGGGAAGACGGCCTGCAGAAAGGCTTCGACCTTGTTGATATAGTTCGCCGTCTGGCCCAGGAAGAAGGTATAGGTCGGCATGCCGCCGAACATGCTGTTGGTCCAGAGCACCGGCTCGCCGGTCCGCTTGAACTCCTCGCTGGCCTCATGGCTCATACCCTGCCAGTTGATATTATCGTGCTGGGCGAGCTCCTTGCCGCCGAGCGCCGGGTACGCATAGAGCCAGGCCACCACGGCCAGGGCCAGGATCGTTATCAGTAACGGGAGATATCGCTTGATCGGGGATGAAGCCATTGGAGCTTGATGATTGGCAGCAAATGTAAAAACGGAACGTGTTGCGGCGCCGTTTTTTTCGGCGACGGCCGCTGCGGCCGTTTACGACTATCTGCCTACTTTAATTAGTTTTGCGCCCCACAGTAACATGAAATTTTCTGTCGCATTCGGGGCCTGCCCTGTTTCCGGTCGCATGCATTGCGCGTTCTGAGCCTGTTTCCCGTAACATCCTTCTGAAGCTGCATGCTTTTCAACTCGTTCCACTTCGTTGTCTACTTCATCGTAACGACGATCCTGTTCTTCCTGCTGCCGCATCGCTTCCGCTGGGCCTTCCTCCTGGCGATCAGCTGTTACTTTTATATGATCTTCAAACCGGAGTATATTCTTATCCTCCTGTTTACGATCCTTGTCGACTACGCGGCCGGCATCCTGATCGAGACGCATCCGAGACGGAAATACCTCTACCTCTGGCTGAGCATCATCGTGAACGTAGGTTTCCTGGCCTTCTTCAAATACTGGAATTTTTTCAACGAAAACCTGACAATCGTTCTCGACCAGTTCGGGATCCGCAACCAGGTCCCTTAC
>JASLDA010000142.1 GCA_030151745.1 Chitinophagaceae bacterium
AATTATGTCATCGTCTACAACGGTCCGCACGACCTGCAGGTGGCTCAGGTGAAGATCCTGCGTGACGGCCCCGTCAATACCTTCATTACCTCCGGCGTCACTCCCGGACAGCATGTGGTTACGAAGTTCCAGAACCTCCTCTTTACCCAGCTCACCGGCAACTGAGCCCGGTTCAGCCTTTAACCAAATACCAGAACCGATCCGGTCATATCGTATGAAGCGCAAGCCAGCTCCCGCAGCCGGTCCGGCACATCTTCGATCTGCGATCCCGGATCTCAAATGGTAAACGTCCCGGCTCCAGCACCGGGGCCGAAAGCACCATGAACAAGTTCATCCGATCCATAATACAGTTTTCACTGCGGCACCGCTATTTCGTCTTCTTCATGACGGCCGTGCTCGCAGTCATCGGCTATGTCTGCTACCGCAACACGCCGATCGAGACCTTCCCGGACGTGACCAATACGCAGATCATCATCATCACGCAATGGCCGGGGCGCAGCGCGGAAGAGGTGGAGAAGTTCGTCACCATCCCCCTGGAAACGACGCTCAATTCCGTCCAGGGCAAGACCAATCTGCGGAGCACGTCCTCCTTCGGGCTCTCCTACGTGAGGCTCATCTTCGACGACAATATCGACGATGCCTTCGCCCGGCAGCAGGTCTTCAGCCGCATCAACGATGCAGACCTGCCGGACGGCATCAAGCCGGAAGTGCAGCCGCCCTACGGCCCCACCGGCGAAATCTACCGCTATACGCTCCAGAGCAAGACCAAAAGCATCCTCGATCTCAATACCATCCAGGAATGGGTGCTCGACCGCGCCTTCAAATCGGTGCCCGGCGTTGCGGACGTAAACACCTTCAGCGGCGGCGAAAAGATCTACGAGATCCGCGTCAATCCGAACAATATCAACAATTACGGGCTGACCCCGCTGGACGTTTACAATGCAGTTGCGCGCAGCAATATCAACGTAGGCGGCGATGTGCTGGAGCGCAACGGCCAGGCCTTTATCGTACGCGGCATCGGCCTGCTGAACAATGTGGACGAGATCCGCAATATCATCGTGACCAAGCTCAACGGCGTGCCGATCCTGGTCAAGAATATCGCGACCGTCGAGATCACCGAGAAGCCGCGCCTGGGGCAGGTTCACCTCGATCACCAGGACGATGTCGTCGAAGGCATCGTGGTCATGCGCAAGGGCGAGAATGCCGAACAGGTGCTGCAGCGCATCCATGAAAAGGTGGACGAGCTGAATACCAGCGTGCTGCCCAAGGATGTGAAGATCGTGCCCTTCTACGACCGCACGAACCTGATGGAGCTGGCCACGCATACCGTGATCCACAATCTCATCGAAGGCATCGTGCTGGTGACGCTGATCGTGCTCATCTTCATGGCCGACTGGCGCACGACGCTCATCGTGGGCATCATCGTGCCGCTGGCCCTGCTCTTCGCCTTCATGTGCATGCGCCTGAAAGGCATGACCGCGAACCTGCTTTCCATGGGCGCGGTCGACTTCGGGATCATCATCGACGGCGCCGTGGTGATGGTGGAAGGGCTGTTCGTAGCCCTGGACCACCGGGCGCGGGAAGTGGGTATGGAGCGCTTCAACAAGCTGGCGAAGCTGGGCCTGTTCAAGAATGTGGGCTCGGAAATGGGCAAGGCGATCTTCTTCAGCAAGCTCATCATCCTGACCTGCCTCGTGCCGATCTTCGCTTTCCAGAAGGTGGAGGGCAAGATGTTCTCCCCCCTGGCCTATACGCTGGGCTTCGCATTGCTCGGGGCGCTGATCTATACGCTTACGCTCGTGCCCGCGTTCTCCAGCGTGCTGCTGCGGAAGAACGTCCGCGAGAAGCATAACGTGGTTGTGGAGTTCTTCGAAAAGAACGTCACGCGCATGTTCCGCAAGAAATGAGCAAATCAGAAGCTCAGCATGCTGATCGCGGTCGGCGCTATGATCGTGTCCTTCGGCTCGGCCAAGCTGCTCGGCAGCGAGTTCCTGCCGGAGCTGGACGAAGGCGCCCTCTGGGTGAAGGGCCAGCTGCCGATGAGCTCCTCGCTGGAGGAAAGCAACGAGGTGGCCCGAAAGATGATGGATATCATCGAGAAATTCCCGGAAGTAAAGCACACTATGGCGCAGGTAGGCCGCACCGTCGACGGCACCGATCCAAAGGGCTTCTTCAACGTGGAAATCGCCGTGGATCTGAAGCTCAAGGACGAATGGCCGAAAGGCATGACCACCGACAAGCTCGTGGATACGCTGAACTCCCAGCTCAGCAAGATCCCCGGTGTGCTATACAACTACAGTCAGCCCATCCGGGATAACGTGGAAGAAGCGGTGGCCGGCGTCCCGGCCTCGCTCGCGGTGAAGATCTTCGGTCCCGACTTCAGGCAGCTGGATACCCTTGCCGACCAGGTGATGGCGCAGTTGAAGACCGTACAGGGCGTAGAAGACTTGGGTGTGCTCCGCAACCTCGGCCAGCCGGAGTTCCACATCGAGCTGAACCAGGAAAAGATGGCGCAGTACGGCGTATCGATCGCCGACGCGAATGCCGTGATCGAAATGGCGATCGGCGGTAAGGCGGCGACCCAGCTTTACGAAGGCGAGCGCAAGTTTGATATCCGCGTCCGCTACGATAAGGAGTACCGCAACACCCAGGAAAAGATCTCCGAGCTCATGGTGCCGACCCAGGACGGCACGCGCATCCCGATCCGCGAGATCAGCGATATCAAGACCCTGACGGGCCCTTCCTTCGTGTACCGCGACAACAACGCGCGCTATATCCCGGTGAAGTTCTCCGTGCGCGGCCGGGACCTCGGCAGCACCGTTGCCGAAGCGCAGAAGAAAGTGGCGCAGATGGTGAAGCTGCCCGAAGGCTACCGCATGAGCTGGAACGGCGAGTTTGAAAATGCGCAGCGCGCCGGCAACACGCTTGCCAACGTGGTTCCGCTCTGCCTGCTGGGCATCTTCCTCATTCTTTTCATCACCTTCGGAAATGTGAAGGACGCCGTGCTCACGATCATGAACGTTCCCTTCGCGCTGATCGGAGGTATCCTGGCGCTGCATATCACCGGCATGAACTTCAGCATCTCCGCGGGTATCGGCTTCATCGCGCTGTTCGGCGTCTGCATCCAGAACGGGGTGATCCTGATCTCCGTATTCCGCAAGAATCTCGAAGCCAAGATGCCGCTGACGGAAGCCATCGAAAAGGGTGTGTCCACACGCGTACGCCCGGTGGTGATGACGGCGCTGATGGCCGCCATCGGCCTGCTCCCGGCCGCGGTCTCCACCGGCATCGGCTCGGAGACCCAGAAGCCGCTGGCGATCGTGGTGATCGGGGGCCTCGTGACCTCCACCCTTCTTACGCTGCTGATCCTGCCGGTAATCTACGCGCGGGTCTACAACCTGATGCACAAGCGGGCAAACCGCAGGCTGCTGCGCAAAGCGGGCGTTATAAGCCGGCCGCCTTTAGATAACTGATCCATCCTGGTGTTAAAAACGGCCGCAGGTCCTCACGATCCTCTCAATTGGCCCGGATTTCGCTCTATGAAAGACGGGCCAATTGACGATCGCTGAGGATCTGCGTTTTGTTACATGGACATTGCCAACCGGCGTCGCCGGGCCGGCAGCCCTGTCGTGGACGGAACACAGCATGGCGAAGCAACTCTCTCATCCAAAGACTCCCGACCATGGCCGAACAAGCGCGCTCCCCGCATGTACTGAATGCGGCGTCAAACCTGATGGGTATCTGCCTTATCATCCAGACCTCGATCCGGGTGCTGGGCTACAGCAGCAAAAGCTATATCGACGAGTGTACGGCGGTGGCGACCTGCATCTTCATGCTTGCCTGCCTGTTCTCCTACCTGGCGATCCGCAACAGCGATCCCCGCCGGAGCCTGCGCCTGGAACGGATCGCGGACATCTTCTTCCTCCTGGGACTCGTGCTGCTATGCGGAATGGTGGTGGCGATATCGTTCCTGGAGCTGGTTTGAGAATTGGTGAATTGGTGAATTGGTGAATTGGTGAATTCACTTAGCATAGACAATGGGAGGGAATGAGGGGTTGTGCCTGGGCCGGGCATATGCCGGCGACAACTTTCCTACACGGCCACCGGCGCCTTGATATGCGGCTCGGCTATGTAATTCTCCAGCTGGAAGTCCTCGAACTTAAAGCCGAAGATGTCCTTCACCTCCGGATTGATACGCATCGTGGGCAGGACGTGCGGCGTACGCGTAAGCTGGAGCTTCGCCTGCTCCATATGGTTCGAGTATAGGTGCACGTCACCGAAAGTATGGATGAACTCCCCGTACCCGAGTCCGCAGACCTGCGCGATCATCATGGTCAGCAGGGCGTAGGATGCTATATTGAACGGCACGCCGAGAAAGACATCCGCGCTGCGCTGATAGAGCTGGCAGGAAAGCTTGCCCGGAGCGCCGTTCGTGCCCGGCGTCACGTAAAACTGGAAGAGCGCGTGGCAGGGGCTCAGGGCCATCTGCGGCAGCTCGGCCACGTTCCAGGCGGAGACGATCAGGCGGCGGCTGTCGGGGTTCTTTCTGATCTCGTTCACCAGCCAGCTGATCTGGTCGTGAGTCGTGCCGTCGGCGCCGGTCCAGCTGCGCCATTGGTGGCCATAGACGGGTCCCAGCTCGCCGTTCGCATCCGCCCATTCGTCCCAGATCTTCACGCCGTGCTCCTTCAGATACGCGATATTGGTTTCGCCCTTCAGGAACCACAGCAGCTCGTGGATGATGCTCTTCAGGTGCAACTTCTTCGTCGTCAGCAGGGGAAAACCTTCCGCCAGGTCGAAGCGCATCTGGTACCCGAAGCAGGAGATCGTACCGGTGCCGGTGCGATCCGATTTATGAACGCCGGTGTCGATGATATGACGGAGAAGATTCAGATACTGCTGCATGAGAGCCCAAAAATACGAAGCCCGGAACCGGGATCTTCAGGATCCGATGGATTGTCGAAGGCGCCGATCACTACATATTATAGCCTCTTTAGCATTTTAATACATGCATTCTTCCGGATTGGCCGGCAGCTCCGGGGCTTGGAACGTAACTTTGCGGCCTCTATTGATTTTTTTCGAGATGAATGATACGATGACGCCGCTGACGGCCAAGGATTTCGCTACCGATCAGGAAGTACGCTGGTGTCCGGGCTGCGGCGACTATTCCATCCTGGCCCAGGTTCAGAAAGTGCTGCCGCAGATCGGCGTCCCGCGTGAAAACATCGTGATCGTTTCCGGCATCGGCTGCTCGTCCCGCTTTCCTTATTATACGAATACCTATGGCATGCACTCCATCCACGGACGTGCAACCGCGATCGCCTCAGGTCTCAAGGCCACCCGCCCGGAGCTGAGCGTCTGGATCGTCACGGGCGACGGCGACGGCCTGAGCATCGGCGGCAATCACACCATCCACCTGCTGCGCCGCAACTTCGATGTGAACGTGCTGCTCTTCAACAACCAGATCTACGGTCTGACGAAGGGGCAGTATTCTCCCACCTCGGAAGAGCGCAAGGTGACCAAGAGCACTCCCCTGGGCTCCCTGGACCACCCCTTCAATCCCCTGGCCCTGGCCCTGGGCGCAGATGCCAGCTTCATAGCCCGGAGTATGGACCGCGATCCGAAACACCTGCAGGCCATGCTGCTGCGCGCGAACGCCCATAAGGGCTCTTCTTTCCTGGAGATCTACCAGAACTGCAACATCTTCAACGACGGGGCTTTCGAGGTATTCACGGAAAAAGCTTCCAAGGCGGAACAGGCCCTGTTCCTGGAGCAAGGGCAGCCGCTGCGTTACGGCGCGGAGGGCAATAAGGGCATCCGTCTCGATAGCTACAAGCCGCAGATCGTCGATCTGGGCGAGGGCCGTTTCAGCGCCGAAGATCTCTGGATACACGACGAAACCGATTTTTTCAAGGCCCAGATCCTGACCCGCTTCTTCGACAACCCGTCCGACCCCGTGCATCTGCCGCGGCCTTTCGGCGTATTCTATGCCGGCAGCCGTCCCTGCTACGAAGACCAGATGGAGCTCCAGATCGAAGAAGCCCTGGCCACCCGCGGCATAGGCGACCTGGACAAGCTGCTGCAGGGAAAAGAGACCTGGGAGATCGTCTGAGGCTCGTGCCGCAGGCGCCTTGCGGCAATTGGCAGTTTGCAGTCGGCAGTGGAGCGGGAGCCTTAGCTTGTTTGGAATTGGCAATAGGTAATAGGCAGTTTGCAGTGGATCGGGGGCCTTAGCTTGTATAGTCGGGACTTGGCATTGGGTTCTCTTTTCATGTCATGGTGAGCGCAGGTTCGGGCGAACCGGAGTCGAACCAGGGCAGGGAAAGCCCTTGGAACGCCGCCTGGTTCATGCCGCCCTTCGACAGGCTCAGGGTGACATGAATCAGGCGGCGCACGTTTCAC
>JASLDA010000143.1 GCA_030151745.1 Chitinophagaceae bacterium
GTGAAACGTGCGCCGCCTGATTCATGTCACCCTGAGCCTGTCGAAGGGCGGCATGAACCAGGCGGCGCTCCCAGGGCTTTTCATGTCCTGGTTCGACTCCGGTTCGCCCGAACCTATGCTCACCATGACATGAAAAGAGAACCGGATACCGACCTGCCACGGGCAGCGTCCATATTGAGCGCAACGATCATCAAGGACGTGAGAACGGAACCCGCAATGCTTGCTTCGCGCGTATCGGCTCCGAATCCGGCTTTGGCATTGCCATCTTCGACGCCCGTGCACCCTCGCAATGTGCGCGACGGAGCATGGCGCGCATTGCGAGGGGCTGTCATAAAAAAAGGACCGGGGATTCCATGATCAGTCAAGAACCCGCATGCCCCGAAGCAAGCGGCGCATCCTGGCTTTTCGTATCGTGATTAACCTCCCTGGTTCTGCGAACCCTTGCTCCGCATCCGCGAAAAAAGCCGGCGCGCGCCCAACCCTGGGGGAATAAGTTTCGTCTTATGAATTGATTATCAGCCCCCGTAAACCTTGCGATCACCTGGGACCACAGGCTCCCTGTCCTATAAATTTGATCCGACAACAAAAAAGGCCCGTTATGCAACGGGCCTTCGCAATTATATCTACCGGTATCAGCCCGGGATCCGGGCCATGTACTTGGCCATTTCCTTGAGCTGCTCCACGACCTGCGCATTCGACGACTTGCAGCTCTTAGCGCGGTTGAAATACACTTTGGCGCCGCGGAAGTCGCGGCGGTTGATGGCAAGGTTGCTCAGCTGCAGGTAAGCCATCGCCTCGGAATCCTTGTCCGGAAGGCCCAGCTTGACCGCCTGGCGCAGGTGCTCGTAAGCCTCCTTGAGATTGCCCTTGCGGGCGGCGATGCTGCCGAGCTGGAGGTAGGCCGTTCCTTCGGCTCCGGCTTCCGTCATGCCGGAGGCCAGGCTCTTCTTCAGGTCTTCTTCCGCCGCATCGTAATTGTCCGTAGTGGCGCTGAGCTGGCCGCGAAGCATGTAATACGAGCTGCGCAGCGGCTTATACAGCCATTCCGGCTTCTTCACGCGGCCCAGGAGCGCCTGCGCGCCTTCCATATCGCCGTTTTCCATGTAGGTCTGCAGCAGGGTCATCGGCCCGATCATAAAGTGAGCCGTGATCATCAGAACGGCGATCAGGAAGGGGATCCAGGCCATCCACCAGCCGTAGGCGACGGTAAAGCCTACCAGCAGGCCCAGGCCTATGAGCACGATCGCTATCGGTAAGCGGTTGAATACAATGAAACGCCGGAGGGCGAAGTTTTTGATCATACGGTTCGTTCTTACGGGCCGCAAAGGTACGGGCAATGGGCCTACCCGCGCCGAAAGCATATGCCGTGTTTCCGTTCCGGCAGCGGTACTTTTGCACTCTTATGTACAGCTCGGAAACACAGATTCGCGTACGGTACGGCGAAACAGATCAGATGGGCTTTTTGTATTACGGGTATTATGCACTTTATTATGAAGTAGGCCGTGCCGAGGCGATCCGGCAGCTGGGGTTTACCTACAAGGAGCTCGAGGCGCTCGGCATTCATATGCCGGTCGTGGAGCTGAACGCGAAATACCTGCGCCCGGCTCGGTACGACGACCTGATAACCGTTCGGACGATCCTCAAGGAGCTGCCCCAGGGGCCTGTCATCCAGTTTCACAGCGAGCTGTACAACGAGGCCGGGGAGCTGCTGAACAAGGGCCTCACGACCCTCGTTTTCTACGATCCCACGGCCCGGAAGAAGGTGCCCATGCACCCAGAAATGTACGATCGGCTCAAACCTTTCTTCCCTGAGCCATGAATCCCTCCTGCACCATCATCACCATCGGGGACGAGCTGCTGATCGGGCAGACGATCGATACCAACTCGGCCTGGATCGCGGCGCAGCTTAACGCGCTGGGCATAGAGGTAAGCCGCCGCGTGGCCGTAGGCGATCTTAAGGATGCGATCGTCACGGCGCTGGACGAGGAGCTGCCGCGGAACGAGCTGCTGATCCTTACCGGGGGCCTGGGGCCCACCGCGGACGATATCACCAAGCCGCTGCTGGCGGAGTATTTCGGGGGCCGGCTCGTAACGGACGAAGCGGTGCTGGCGCATGTGACGGAGATCTTCCGGCGCCGGAACAGGCCGATGCTGGAGCGGAACCTGAAGCAGGCCGAGGTGCCGGATTGCGCCGAAGTGCTGTTCAACGCTCAGGGCACGGCGCCGGGGATGTGGTTCGAGAAGGACGGCCGGATCGTGATAAGCCTGCCGGGAGTGCCTTTCGAAATGATGGCTATCATGGAGCAGGTGGCCCTGCCGAAAATCGCGGCCCGGCTGCAGTCGCAGGCGATCGTGCACCGGAACATCCTGACGGCCGGCGAGGGCGAGAGCTTCGTGGCCGAGCGTATCGCCGATCTGGAGGCCGGGCTCCCGGACCATATACGCCTTGCCTACCTGCCGGCGGCCGGCTCGCTGAAGCTGCGCCTGAGCGCCAGGGGCGCGGACGGCCGGCTTCTCGCACAGGAAACGGAGCTGCACCGGGATCGCATCGCCGCGAGGCTGGAGAATATCGTGGTCGCGCTGGAGGATATCCCCCTGCAGGACGTGCTGGGCCGGGCCCTGGCGGCTAAAGGACTCAAGCTCGCGCTTGCCGAAAGCTGCACGGGGGGCTATATCGCGCACCTGATAACGCAGATCCCGGGGGCCTCCCGCTACCTGAGCGGCGGCGTCGTCTGCTACCGGAACGAGGTCAAGACCCGGCTCCTCGGCGTGCGGCAGCAGACGATCGATACCCGGCATATCGTCAGCGAGGCGGTCGCGCTCGAGATGGCCGCAGGCGTACAGGAGCTGCTGGGGGCCGATATTGGCTTCGGCATCACCGGCCTGCTAAGCGGCGGCGCGGACGAGGGGGTGCCCGTAGGCACCGTCTGCATGGGGATCCACACGCCCGCGCGGCAGTACAGCCGCAGCTTCCGCTTCCACCTGGACCGGGTGCGGAATAAAGAGCTTGCAGCGAACGCGGCGCTGCTGCTGCTTTGGCAATTCACGGAGGGCCGGATATGAG
>JASLDA010000149.1 GCA_030151745.1 Chitinophagaceae bacterium
ACGCAGCGGCTTGCATTTTGTCAATGGCTGCACCGAGCGCTGTAAGCGCATCGCAACTAGGCCCCGATCTACGCTCGGGGCCTAGTTGCGATGCGGGAAACGTGCATTGAAACAGGTTTCAGCGCGTCAGAAAAAAAAGAAAGGCCAGCAAATTGCTGACCTTTCCTATCGTGTAGCCCGGACAGGAATCGAACCTGTATCAAAAGTTTAGGAAACTTCTATTCTATCCATTGAACTACCGGGCCGCGGTGCGCGAAGTTAAGCCGACGGATGAAATATTGACGGAGCGAAAAAGCGGATTCCGGGACGCGCCCCTTACCCCGGAAAAGCGGAGCGCCGGGAGCGGCAGCCTTACTTCCAGGTAAGCGTCTGCAGCATATGCTCGATATCCGTCCGCAGGAAATTGGTCAGCGGCCTGAGCGAATCGGCATTGGGCGTGACGTTGAAATAGAGAGCGCCGCGTAAGAAGTGCTTCGTGGAATCGGTCGCGAAGAACTGGTAGGACGACGCGGCGTCGCCGCCGACGTCGAAGATCACGCCGTGAACGTTATTGGGCGTATGGAAGGCCGGCGCATTGATATAATCGGCCTTCTTCGTATGGAAATAGCTCATCTCATGCGCATCGTTCAGCAGCGTATCCAGCGTGCCGATACCGCTGATATTCTTATATGACAGGTAAATGCTCCCGCCGAGCTCCGGGAAGTCGATATTCATCCAGTACGGATTGTCGGGGCGCATGGCACGGATGGCGCTGTCGGAGGAGACACGCCCGTAGACGGGATATTCAAAGCGGTAGGGAAAGCCCGGGCGCTCGAAGACCTGGTATTCGTGCTGCCGCGGGGTGTCTATCCGCGCATAGCCCCGGGGGCGGGGCGTGTATTGCTCGGGCCGGCAGGCACCCAGGAAAGCGAGCAGGACGAGGGGCAGGAGTTTCCGCATAGCCAGCGAAAATAGTGCAGCCTTGTTTTGCATCCGGCGCATCCGGGAAATCCCTGATCGAAAAACATGAGCCTATGCGGGAAGCTGCTGTATTTTCGCGCCTCAAAACCAAATCAAATGGAAAACCAACAGCCGCTGCAGGAACAGCAAATCAATATCGAATTAACGGAAGATGTGGCTGATGGCCAGTATGCGAATCTCGCCGTCGTCAACCATAGCTTCGCCGAGTTCGTAATGGACTTCATCAACGTAATGCCCAACGTGCCGAAGGCCCGCGTGAAGAGCCGCATCATCATGACGCCGTATCACGCCAAGCGCATGATGCGCGCCCTGGTGGAGAACGTGAAGCGCTACGAAGCCGCCAACGGCATCATCCGCGACGGCGAGCAGGTAGCCGTTCCGTTCACGCTCGGCGGCCCTACGGCACAGGCCTAAAGCCACGATTTCCAGGATTGCGAGGATCTACCGGGTCCTTGAATCCGGGATCCGACTTCATACTTTTCAAGAACCGCGATTTGCAGGGATAATCTAAATGGTCCCGAAAATCGTGGTTCTCTCAGTTCTGTTTTATCTTTGTTTATGAGCAGCGCATCCACTCCTTCGGCTCCGGGCAATATTACCGGCGGCTATATCCTCATCCTTGACTTCGGCAGCCAGTACACGCAGCTGATCGCCCGCAGCATCCGCGAGCTGCAGGTTTACTGCGAGATCCAGCCCTGCACCAAGCCGGTCGAGTACCGCCCGGGGCTCCGCGGCATCATCCTTTCCGGAAGCCCCTTTTCCGTAAACGACCCGAATGCGCCCAAGCCCGATATCGCCGCCATGGCCGCGCACCTGCCGGTGCTGGGCGTTTGCTACGGCGCCCAGCTCATCGCCCAGCAGGCCGGGGCCGAGGTCGGCCGGTCTACGCACCGGGAATATGGCCGCGCCCACCTGGCCGCAGTCGGCCACAGCCCGCTGCTGGCCACGATCGCCGATGGCTCCCAGGTCTGGATGAGCCATAGCGACAGTGTCAAGACGCTGCCGGAAGGTTTCGAGCTCATCGCAAAGACCGAAAGCATTCCCGTGGCGGCGTTCAAGGCAGGGCCTGCTTTCGCCCCGCAACCGGTTTACGGCATCCAGTTCCACCCCGAGGTGACGCACAGCACCGACGGCCGGCAGCTGCTGAAGAACTTCATCCTGGATATCTGCGGCTGCACGCCCGACTGGACGGCCGCCGCATTCGTACAGGAAACCGTGGCGCGCATCGCGGAACAGGTAGGCCAGGACGGAAAGGTCGTGATGGCGCTGAGCGGCGGGGTAGACAGCACCGTCGCCGCGACGCTGATCCATAAGGCCATCGGCGACCGGCTTTCCTGCATTTTCGTAGACAACGGCCTGCTGCGCAAGAACGAGTTCGGCCAGGTAATGGAAGGCTACCGCCATCTCGGGCTCAATACCAAAGGCGTCGATGCCCGCACGCGCTTCTACACGGCGCTCGACGGCGTCAGCGATCCGGAGCAGAAACGCAAGATCATCGGCAAGCTCTTCATCGATATTTTCCAGGAAGAGGCGGCCGAGCTGCAGCACGTTTCCTTCCTCGGCCAGGGCACGATCTACCCGGACGTCATCGAGTCGGTTTCCGTCCACGGTCCCAGCGTGACGATCAAGAGCCATCACAATGTCGGCGGGCTGCCCGAGAAGATGCACATGCAGCTGGTGGAGCCCCTGCGCTTCCTGTTCAAGGACGAGGTGCGCCGCATCGGGCGCGAGCTGGGCATCGACGATATCTTCCTCAGCCGCCATCCCTTCCCCGGCCCGGGGCTCGGCATCCGCATCCTGGGCGCCATCAGCGAGGAAAAGGCCGCTATCCTGCAGGACGCGGACGCCATCTGGATACAGGCGCTCCGCGACAGCGGGCTTTACCACGAGGTATGGCAGGCCGGAGCCATGCTGCTGCCCGTGCAGAGCGTAGGCGTGATGGGCGACGAGCGGACCTACGAATACACGCTGGCACTGCGCGCCGTCACCTCCGTGGACGGCATGACCGCCGACTGGGCAAGGCTTCCCTATGATTTCCTGGCCAAGGTGAGCAACGATATCATCAACCAGGTCAAAGGCATCAACCGCGTCGTCTACGATATCTCGTCCAAGCCGCCGGCTACCATCGAATGGGAATAGCCGCCTCTCTCCTTACTCTCACTCCGACGATCCACGATTTTCTATGCAACTGCGCCGATATTGCTTTTTAGCAGCCCTGCTCCTGGGGAGCCTGGCGCCGCATACCAGCGAAGCCCAGTTCCTGAAGCGGTTATTTGGCAAGGAAGAGAAGCCGGTGCATAGGAAGCCGCTGCCGCCGCGCCCGAAGCCGCAGGCCCCGAAAGATCAGCCTGCGGCCAAGAAAAAGGAGGACAACCGGCTAAGGCTGGCCGAGACCGTGAAGAAGGAACGTTACCGCATCGACATCCTCGGCCCGCTTTACCTGGGCGAGCTCGTTGCGAACGGGAAGCCGGTGTATAAGAGTCACCTGCCCGACAAGACGCTGCCCGGGCTCGGCTTCTACCAGGGCATCAAGCTGGCTGCAGACACGCTCGGCGCCTTCGGCTACAAGATGGACGTGTACTTCCATGACATCACCGATCCCACGCAAAGCGTCGACGCGCTCCTCAAAGCGAACAGGCTCGATTCCAGCGACCTGGTCATCGGGAATGTACAGGCCGCGCAGGTGGCGCCGCTAGCAGCCTTCGCGAAGAAGAAGCAGATCAACTTCGTATCGGCGCTCAGCCCCACAGATGCGAACGTCAGCGCCAACCTGTACTTCAACCTGCTCCAGCCCAGCCTGCAGCAGCATTGCGAAGCGATCCGCGAGGCGCTGAGCAAGCGCAGCAAGCGGGATAATATCCTGGTGTACCGCAGGAGCACCAGCGCCGTGGACGAGCAATGCTTCAAGTATCTTACCCGGGACAGCTCCTACAATTTTTCGGTGGTGTCCGTGAATACCGCGCTGCCGGCCGAGAAGCTTGCAAATTTCCTGGACAGCAACCTGACGAACGTGATCGTGATGCCGATCGTGGATCTCGCGTACAGCGCGCAATTGCTGCAGCAGCTCTCCAAATCCTTCCCGGAATATGTCATAGAGGTCTACGGCATGCCGTCCTGGAAGGGTATGAGCCTGCTGAATAAGGAGGGAGCTCTCTCCTCGCTCGGCATTACCGTTTCCGCGCCCTTCTATTTCGATCCCTCGGTAAGCGCAGGCAAGGGCTTTTCGGACATGTATAACCGGGTCTACGGCGGCCGGCCTTCGGAAATGGCGTTCCGCGGTTACGAAACCCTGTACTGGTATGCGTACCTGCTGAACCGCTACGGCACCATCTTCAACGATCATCTCGGGGACGCGGGCGCGGCTCCCTTCACGCGCTTCGACATGGAGCTGCTGAGGAATAAGGACAATAAGGAGCTCTACTACGGCAATAAGCACGTCTACTTCTACCGCTACCAGGGCGGTTCGTACAGCGTGACGCAATAGCGGGGCACATTCCGCTTCCCTCATCCGCGCTCCCGGCGGCTTGCTTCAACCCCGATCATCGGGCCGGGTTGTTGTGCCTGGCCGGCTAAGGACGGGCATTTTAAGTGAGTCGGAACAAATACCTGATAGCTTGAAGTACTAGTACCCAAATGCCAGCATTCACATTAATAGTACTCTACAAACTCGACCGTTGATATTCATATAGATCGATGGTTCGGATACCGTCCGCTAAGATCCCCGAAGCACTCTGGGCTATATCATTTCGGCTTTCCGGCAGCGCTGCAGGCATATTGCCGGCGAACACGGATGCAGGAATTAACAGGGCTTCGTAAAAATCAACGGGCTGGCGGACAGCCGAAACCAGTCTCAGCTTCCGGTCTGGTCTTCGGCGAAAGCCTCTTCCGTTTCCACCTCTATATGGATCGGCTTGCCGTTGACGGTCAGCGTCTGCGGCAGGCTGAACCCGTCGGCGGCCTGCGGGTCCCTGGACAATACCCTGCGGCTGTGCCGCTTGCCGAGCTTCAGGTGGTGGCGGCGGGCATATACCAGCACGGCGTACATCAGCAGCATTCCCAGCACCATGATCCCCACGGCGATATTGATGTTCAAGCCCTGCACGGCAATCGCAAGTATGGTAATCAGGACATTCATCAGCAAGATCAACATTACCGTTTTACCGTGGGAAAGCCCGAGGTCCAGGATATAGTGATGCAGGTGCGTCCGGTCGGCCCGGAA